>NZ_JBSGZP010000597.1:0-4616 GCF_053611065.1 Streptomyces sp. NPDC054840 | reverse complement strand
CGCCCGTACCGACCAGCCGGGCCGCCGCCGCCAGGCGGGCGGCGGCCTCGTCGGCCACCGGCCCGCCCACGGTGAACGGCAGCCGGACGTAGCCCTCGAAGGCACCGTCCACGCCGAACCTCGGCCCCGAGGGGACGCGTACGCCGACCCGCTCCCCCACCTCGGCCAGCCGCGAGCCGGAGAGCCCACCGGCGCGGGCCCACAGGGTCAGCCCGCCCCGGGGCACCTCGAACTCCCAGTCCGGCAGCTCCCGGCGGACCGCCGCGACCAGCGCGTCGCGGTTCTCCCGGGCCTGCTCACGGCGGATCCCGACGGCCTCCTGCCAGCCCCCGGTCCGCATCAGCCAGTTCACCGCGAGCTGTTCCAGCACCGGGGTGCCCAGGTCGGCGTAGGCGCGGGCGGCGACCAGGCTGCGGATCACGTCGGGGGCGGCGCGGACCCAGCCGATCCGCATGCCCGCCCAGAACGCCTTGCTCGCGGAGCCGACGGTGATGACCGTGCTGCCGGCCGGGTCGAAGGAGCACACCGGGCGGGGCATCTCCAGATCCGGGTCCAGCTGGAGCTCCAGCATGGTCTCGTCCGCCACCAGGACGGTGCCGGCCGACCGGGCGGCCTCCACCATCGCGCGGCGCTGGTCCTCGGAGGCCAGGGCGCCGGTCGGGTTGTGGAAGTCGGCGACCACGTAGGCGAGGCGGGGGGCCGAATCCCGCAGCACCTGCCGCCAGACGTCCATGTCCCAGCCGCTGAGGCCGGCGGCCATGGCGACGGGTACGAGGCGGACCCCGGCGGCGCGCATCAGCTGGAGGATGTTGGCGTAGGAGGGGGACTCGACGGCGATCCGCTCCCCGCGCCCGGCGAAGAGGCTGCAGATGGCGTCGATGGCGCCCATCGCGCCGGTGGTGACCATGATCTGCTCGGGCATGGTCGGAATGCCCTGCTCGGTGTAGCGGTCGGCGAGCATCCGGCGCAGCGCGGGCAGCCCCGCGGGGTAGTCCCCGTGGGTGTGCGCGTACGGCGGCAGCTCCTCCAGGGCGCCCTGGACGGCCTTGGTGAGCCAGGGCTCGGGGGCGGGGAGCGCGGCGCAGCCGAGGTCGATCATCGAACCGAGGGACTCGGGCGGCAGCGGTTCGAGGCCCCGGGCGGGCAGCGGGTTTCCGGCCGGGACGGAGGTCCAGCTTCCGGAGCCGCGCCGGGATTCCAGGAACCCCTCGCCGCGCAGGGCCTCGTAGGCGGCCGCGACGGTGGTGCGGCTGAAGGAGAGGGCGACGGCCAGTTCCCGTTCGGCGGGCAGCCGGGCGGCGACCGGGACGCGGCCTTCGAGGACGAGCAGGCGGATGCCGTCGGCGAGGGTCCGGTAGGCGGGCAGCTTGCGCGCCCCGGGGACGCTTGGCCGCTCCTGCTGGGAGGTGATGAGACGGGCGAGCTGTGCGGCACCGACCGCTGAGGTCCATTCGGCCATGCTGTCCGGTCCACCTTCATCGAATTGGCCCCGCCCGAGCGCGGACGCGGCCGGTATTGGATTGCTTCCGCTCCTACACCCTGTCACGCCGGGGGCCACCCGGACCATAGGCCGGGGGGACCTGCTGTGCACCGGGGGCGGTCCGGAGGGCCGCGCCGGCGCGCCGTTCATCACGCAGCTGAGGGGCCGCATCCTCCCCACGGGCGACACGGGGGCATACTGCCGCCGTGACGCACGTACGCCTTCGCCATCCGTATCTGGACCACCCGGCCCCGATCCCCTTCGCGCACCGGGGCGGTGCCGCGGACGGGCTGGAGAACACCGCGGCGGCCTTCCGCCGGGCCGCCGAAGCGGGCTACCGGTACTTCGAGACCGATGTGCACGCCACGGTGGACGGGAAACTCGTCGCCTTCCACGACTCCACGCTGGACCGGGTCACCGACGGCCGGGGGCGGATCGCCGAGCTGCCCTGGAAGCGCGTCCGCGAGGCCCGGGTGGCGGGGACCGAGCCGCTGTCGCTCTTCGAGGAGTTGCTGGAGGAGTTCCCGGACGCCCGCTGGAACATCGACATCAAGGCCGAGTCGGCGCTGCACCCGCTGGTCAATCTGATCGCCCGGGCCGGGATCTGGGACCGGGTCTGCGTGGGCTCCTTCTCGGAGAGCAGGGTGGCCCGCGCCCAGAAGATCGCCGGGCCCCGGCTGGCGACCTCCTACGGCGTACGCGGCGTGCTCGGCCTGCGGCTGCGCTCGTACGCGATCCCCGCGGCGCTGCGCGTGGGCGCGGTTGCGGCCCAGGTTCCGGAGATCCAGGCCGGCGTCCGTGTGGTCGACCGCCGGTTCGTACGGACCGCGCACCAGCGGGGACTCCAGGTGCACGTCTGGACCGTGAACGAACCGGAACGTATGGAGGCTCTCCTCGACCTGGGTGTCGATGGCATCATGACCGACCGGATCGACATCTTGCGCACGGTGCTGGACCGGCGCGGGGCTTGGGCCTGACGCGCCCTTCACTCCCTGCCCGGCCCGGGATGCCGCTGCGGAACGGGACCAGCGAGGGGGACACCGCATGAGTGCGGAAGAGAGCAGCAGGACCGAGGAAGCGGAACCCGGGGCGGAGGACGGCAGAGCCGCGGCCGCCGAACGCAAGCGCGAGCAGCGGGGCTGGTACTTCTACGACTTCGCCGTCTCGGTCTACTCGGCGAGCGTGCTGACGGTGTTCCTCGGGCCCTACCTGACCGCCGTGGCCAAGTCCGCCGCGGACGCCGAGGGCTTCGTGCACCCGCTGGGCATCCCGGTCCGGGCCGGATCCTTCTTCGCCTACGCCGTCTCGGCCTCGGTGATCCTGGCCGTCCTGCTGATGCCGCTGGTGGGGGCCGTCGCCGACCGGACCGGGCGCAAGAAGCCGCTGCTGGCGGCGGCCGCCTACACGGGCGCCGCGGCGACCGCCGGAATGTTCTTCCTGGGCGGTGAGCGCTATCTGCTGGGCGGCCTGCTGCTCGTCGTGGCGAACGCCTCCCTGTCCGTCTCGATGGTGCTCTACAACGCCTACCTGCCGCAGATCTCCACCCCCGACGAGCGGGACACCGTCTCCTCCCGGGGCTGGGCCTTCGGCTACACCGCCGGCTCGGTGATGCTGGTGGTGAACCTGGTGCTCTACATGGGGCACGACTCCTTCGGCCTGTCCGAGGGCATGGCGATCCGGATCTGCCTGGCCTCCGCGGGCCTGTGGTGGGGGGCTTTCGCCCTGATCCCGTTGCGCCGACTGCGGGACCGGGCCGTGGTGCGGGAGCCCGGGGCGTCTCCGGCCGTCAGCGGCTGGAAGCAGCTCGTCGCCACCCTGAAGGACATGCGGCGCTACCCGCTGACCCTGTCGTTCCTGCTGGCGTACCTGATCTACAACGACGGCGTGCAGACCGTGATCTCCCAGGCCTCCATCTACGGCTCGGAGGAGCTGAAGCTGGAGCAGTCCACCCTGATCGGGGCGGTGCTGCTGGTGCAGATCCTGGCGGTGGTGGGTGCCCTGGGCATGGGCCGCCTCGCCCGGATCTACGGAGCCAAGCGCACGATCCTGGGCTCGCTGGCCGCGTGGGCGGTGACGCTGGCGGCGGGATACTTCCTACCGGCCCGGACGCCGGTCTGGTTCTTCGCGCTGGCCGCGATGATCGGGCTGGTGCTGGGAGGCAGCCAGGCGCTGTCGCGCTCGCTGTTCTCGCACCTGGTACCGGCGGGCAAGGAGGCGGAGTACTTCTCGGCGTACGAGATGAGCGACCGCGGCCTGAGCTGGGTGGGACCCCTGGTGTTCGGTCTGACGTACCAGCTCACGGGCAGCTACCGGGACGCGATCATCTCGCTGGTGGTCTTCTTCGCACTGGGATTCGTGCTCCTGGCGCGAGTGCCGGTGAGGCGCGCGGTGGAGGCGGCAGGCAATCCTGTACCGGAGCGGATCTGAGAGGGGGTCCGCGAGTGCGCCCCGCCCGGATCTCCGAACGAATTCCGAACGAATTTAGACGTTGAAGCAAAGGGCCGGTAGTGTACGCCTTTGGCCTGCCAGGCGGACCGTTACTGCGCGCTAAAGAAGCATGGACGTTGGGTGACATCTGCTGCCAGATGTGACAAAACGGGCAGTGGTGGGTACAACAAGGGGCGGCACGACGGGCGACGCATGACCCGGAGCGGGAATCTATACCGCCGACCGGACGTTGACCGGATGACGACGACAGCGACACCTGTCCTGTGGGCGACAAGCCCGGGAGGCACGATTCATGAGTGAGCGAGCTCTCCGCGGTACGCGCCTCGTGGTTACCAGCTACGAGACGGACCGCGGCATCGATCTGGCCCCGCGCCAGGCGGTGGAGTACGCATGCCAGAACGGACATCGATTTGAGATGCCGTTCTCGGTTGAGGCAGAAATTCCGCCGGAGTGGGAGTGCAAGGCGTGCGGCGCCATGGCACTCCTGGTGGACGGGGATGGGCCCGAAGAGAAGAAGGGCAAGCCTGCGCGAACGCACTGGGACATGCTCATGGAGCGACGCACCCGCGAGGAGCTGGAGGAAGTGCTGGCCGAAAGGCTCGCAGTCCTGCGTTCCGGCGCCATGAACATTGCCGTGCATCCGCGGGACAGCCGCAAGTCCGCCTGACAGCCGGACGGATACACAAGC
>NZ_JBSGZP010000596.1:0-4623 GCF_053611065.1 Streptomyces sp. NPDC054840 | reverse complement strand
ATGCAGCGCCGCACCCTCGTGCTCGCGGCGGCGGCCGTGGTCGTCGTGCTGGCGGTCGTCGGCTCGCTCATCGCCTACGCCTTCAGTGGCGACGACCCGGACACCAAGGACGAGAGCAAGGGCGGCAGCGGCAAGCCCACTCCGGCGGCCTCGGCCCCGAAGGACCCGGGCAACGGCAGCGGCGGGACCGGGGAGACCTCCCCGAAGCCTTCGGGGGACACCGGCGAGACCGGTGGCAACGCCAACGGCAGCGCGGGTACGGGTACGGACGCCGGCGCCGGCGGGCAGCAGCCCCCGGGCGGGAGCCAGGGCCAGGGCGCCACGTCCGGTGGCGCGGGCGGAGCGGTTCCGGCGGGCTTCGCCCTGGTTCAGGACTTCGGCTTCCACTTCTCGATGGCGATGCCCGAGGGCTTCAAGAAGACCGCCACAGCAGGTGAGAACTCCGGCGGCATATACAGCCGTGACGGCGGATTCCCGCGGATCCAGGTCGACTACACCGGCAAGCCGGGCGACGACGCGCGCCTCGCCTGGCTCAAGGCGGTCCCCGGAGTGGCCGGCGACAGCAAGGGATACCGTCAGATCCGCATCGACGTGGTGGACTACCGCGGCTATCCCACCGTCGCCGACTGGGAGTTCGAGCGGGAGCAGAAGGGCATCAAGGTCCGTGTGCTCAACCGCGGGTTCAAGCTGGACGCGACGCACGGCTACGCCATCATGATCAGCTGTGCCGCCGACCAGTGGGACGCCCCCGAGTGCACCCAGATGCGCAACGTCGCCTTCGAGACCTTCCAGCCGCTCGGCTGACCTCGGGACGCGGGCGGCCCTGGCGACGTATCGTGTCAGAGGGGCCATGGGGGGCCCGCCGCACTCGGGGGAGGCGATGTGGAGGAGTACGCGGGCCGGATCCTGGCCGGCCGCTACCGCCTGCCTCTGCCGCCGTCCGACGCGTACGAACTGATCGAGACCCGCGCCTTCGACACGCGCAGCGGGCAGGAAGTCGTGGTCCGGCAGGTGCCGTTGCCGGAGGTCGTGGACGCCGAGCTGGTCGACGGGCCGCGGGCCGTCCCGGCGGCGCGCCGGTCACCCGCCGATCTGCCGGCCGTGCGCCGCGCCATCGAGGCGGCACAGGCAGCGGCTTCGATCCCGGACCATCCGCGGCTGGACCAGGTCTTCGACGTGTTCGCCGAGGGCGAGTCGCTGTGGATAGTGAGCGAACTGGTCCCGGCCAGGCCATTGGCCGCACTGATAGCCGATGAACCGCTGAGCCCCTACCGGGCCGCCGAGGTGGCGTCGGACGTGCTGACCGCGCTGCGGGTGCTGCACGCGCACGGCTGGACGCACCGGAACATCACCGTTCGGACGGTGTTGGTGTGCGAGGACGGTCGCGTCGTGCTGACGGGCCTCGCGGCGGGCGCGGCGGAGGAGGCCCTGTGCGGGTACGACCCCGTCCCGAGGGCCGAGGACGCCGGCGGTGGAGCGGGATGGGGTACCGCCACCGACCCGGTCGTGACCTCGGTCCCCGTCACCGCTCCCGCGCCGGTGGCGACCCCGCCTCCCGCCCCGGACCCGTTCCCGGACCCGGACCCGACTCAGGCCGCCGCCGGGCCGGTGGAGGTCGCCTACGCGCCGCTGGTGGCCCCGGGTTACGACACCGGGCCGCGGTACACCGATCACATCACCCCCGATCGCCCGCAGGACCGCCCGGAGTTCCAGGCAGCCGCGCGGGCCGGGGCCGTCGCCGCCTACCGGGCCGGGGCGCGGGCGGCCGCCGCCCGGGTGATCGAGGAGCGCAGGGCCGGGGCGGCCGGCGGGGCCGAGTCCGGCGCCTCCCCGGAGCGCCGGCCCCAGGGGGCGATCCTCCCGCAGGGGTACTCGTACCCGTACGGCGGCCCGGAGTCCGGCGCCGCCGCCCCCTGGCACGGCGCGACCCCTCGCCGGGCGGAGCTGCCCGCGGCCGCCCCGGAACCGGATCCGGAGGCTGAAACCGAGCCGGAACCGGACCCTGATCCCCTGCCGCGCCACCCCGTGCTCCGCCCGCACCGGGATCCCGAGCCTGAGCAGACGCAGCCCGAGCGCCCCGCCCTGCCCGCCCGACTCGCCCTGCCCCTGGGCTACCGGCAGGCGGAGGTATCGACCCGGGCCGCCCTCGACCAGCCGCAGCCCACCGCCCTCGACCAGCCGCAGCCCACCGGCACCGGCACCGGCACCGGCACCGGCACCGGCCGGTCCGGCCCCCGGACCGGCCTGGACGCCGAGCGTGCGCGGCAGACCCGGATGGCCGTCGTCGGCGCCGTCACCGAGCGGTGGGCCCCCGAGCAGGCCGGCCCCGTGCACGGGCACTGGCAGCTTGCGGCCCCCGTCGGGCCCGCCACCGACCTGTGGGCGCTCGGCGCGCTGCTCTACCGCGCCGTGCAGGGGCATGCCCCGTACCCCGAGGACAGCGTCGCCGAACTGGTCGAGATGGTCTGCGCGGAGCCGCCCGCCTTCGCCGAGGAGTGCGGGGCGCTGCGTCCGGTCGTGGAGTCGCTGCTGCGCCAGGACCCCACCGAGCGGCCCGACTTCGAGGAGCTCCGGGGCTGGCTGCGCTCGCTGGTGCGGTCCGCGCCCGAGCCGGACACCGGGTTCGGGGCGCTTCCGATGCCGGAGCCGGATCCGGCGCGGCTGCCCGTCGTGCGCCGCCGCGGTGAGGTCCACGGGCGGCACCGCAACCCCGCGGCCCCCCGCAAGCCGCGCGCCCTCGGCCGGACCCTGCTCGTCGGGATCCTGGCCCTTCTCGCCGGCGGGGTGGCGTACGCGATGCTGTTCCTGCCCCGGGCCGTCGACCAGGAGCCCGCGGGCGACGCCCGGGGCAGCAGCGCGCAGGCACCGGCGAAGCCGAGCCCCTCCCGGGTCCCGTCGGGCACACCCGAGTCCGGGCCCGCTCCGCAGACGACCGCGCCCGCCGAATCGCCGGCCGCGCCGGTTCCCGCCCCGGCCGGTTACACCAGCCAGCAGGATCCGGAGCACTTCGAGATCGCCGTGCCCAACGGCTGGGAGCGCCGCGGGATCAACGAGTCCGGTCAGGTGCGCTACACCGACGGGCAGTTCGTGCTGACCGTCGTCCCCGGCCGTGACAAGGTCCAGGGCAATCCGGATCCGGCGGCCTACCAGAAGGACAAGGAGCCGGAACTGACCCCGTACCGGACGTCCACCTGGTCGACCGTCGGCGATGTGAAGACCACCAAGGTGGGTCAGCAACTGCGCGCCACGGGCCGGTACACGTGGATCGACGGGACCGGTCGCAACGTCTTCGCCCGTAACTACGTCGTGGCGCTGGGCGGCAGCTATCACGTCGTCCTCGTCACCGGTCCGGAGGACGAACAGACCAAGGTCACCGAAGTCTTCGAAAAGGCCACGGCGAGTTACAGGGCGGGCGGTTGAACGGATACTGACGACTGATCAGTACGGCGATTGCGTCACAGTGCCGTCTTTCGGTGCCCGGGCGGTTCCGGCAGCCCCTCCGGGATCCGTAATCTGGCCTGAAGTGCAGAGAGCGGCGGGATTTCGTGGAACAGCAGACAGGTGGGGGCGATGTGCTGGCGGGCCGGTACCGGCTCGTCGAGCCGATCGGCCGGGGCGGCATGGGCAAGGTGTGGCGTGCGCATGACGAGCTGCTCCACAGGACCGTGGCCGTCAAGGAACTGACGGCGGGTCTGTACGTCGCCCAGGCCGACCGGGACGTCATGCACGCCCGGACGCAGAAGGAGGCCCGGGCCGCGGCCCGTATCCAGCACCCGGCTGTCGTCACCGTCCACGACGTGCTGGAGCACGACGACCGGCCCTGGATCGTCATGGAGTACATCGACGGGCCCTCCCTCGCGGACGCGGCCAAGGCCGCCGGGCGGATCGAGCCCCGCGAGGCGGCCCGGATCGGGCTGCACGTGCTGGGCGCGCTGCGGGCCGCGCACGCGGTCGGCGTACTGCACCGCGACGTGAAGCCGGGCAACGTGCTGCTGGCCAAGGACGGCCGGGTGCTGCTCACGGACTTCGGGATCGCCGCGATCGAGGGCGACTCGTCCATCACGCGCACCGGCGAGATCGTCGGCTCCATCGACTACCTGGCTCCCGAGCGCGTCACCGGCGGGCGCCCCGACCCGTCCTCCGACCTGTGGTCGCTCGGCGCCACCCTCTACACGGCGGTCGAGGCCCGCTCCCCGTTCCGCCGCACCTCGCCCATCTCCAGCCTGCAGGCCGTGGTCAACGACGAACCGCCGGCGCTGCGTCAGGCCGGGGCGCTCGGGCCGATCATCACCGCTCTGCTGCGCAAGGACCCGACGGAGCGCCCCTCGGCCGCGGAGGCCGAGCGGATGCTGCTGGAGGCGATGGAGGGCCGGGAGCCGAAGGCCGCGCAGGCGTACGTGCCCACCCGCGCGGTGACCTCGGAGGAACTCGCCCCGGCGCAGGGGCCGGCCGAGGCGCCGGCGCCGCAGGGCGAGGTCGGGCAGACGGCCTTGCTGCCGGAGCCGCCCGTGTCCGGGACGCCGGTTGATGCCGTCTCCGCCGACCAGGGCGGCGGCTGGGTCAAGCGAGCAGCGGCGGTGGCCCTGGTGGCGGCGCTGCTCAGCGGCGGCGGTGTCTTCGGGG
>NZ_JBSGZP010000595.1:0-4652 GCF_053611065.1 Streptomyces sp. NPDC054840 | reverse complement strand
AGGTTGCGCAGCTGGCGGCGGCGCAGCGCGCCGATCCCGGGATCGGCGCTCTCGCCCTCCGCCCCGCAGTTCCACGACCGGTTGTCATTGGTCCCGTCCCGGTTCGCCTCCCCGTTCGCCTCGTTGTGCTTGCGCTCGTACGTCACCAGGTCGCGCAGGGTGAACCCGTCGTGCGCGGTCACGAAGTTCACCGAGGCGTACGGCCGCCGCCCGCCCCACGCGTACAGGTCGCTCGATCCCGACAGCCGGTAGCCCAGATCCCGTACGTCGGGCAGCGCACCCCGCCAGAAGTCCCGTACTGCATCCCGGTAGCGGTCGTTCCACTCCGTCCACAGGGGCGGGAACGCCCCCACCTGGTAGCCGCCCGAGCCCACGTCCCACGGCTCGGCGATGAGTTTCACCCGCCGCAGCACCGGGTCCTGGGCGATCACCGCGAGGAACGGCGACAGCATGTCCACGTCGTGCATCGACCGGGCCAGTGCCGCCGCCAGGTCGAAGCGGAAGCCGTCCACTCCCATCTCGGTGACCCAGTAGCGCAGCGAGTCGGTGATCAGCCGCAGCACGTGAGGGCGCCCCGCGTGCAGGGTGTTCCCGCAGCCCGTGTAGTCGGAGTACCGTCGCTGGTCGGACTGGAGCCGGTAGTAGGCCCGGTTGTCGATCCCGCGCAGCGACAGTGTGGGACCCAGCTCGCCCCCCTCCGCGGTGTGGTTGTAGACCACGTCGAGGATGACCTCGATCCCGGCCGCGTGCAGGGCCCGGACCATACGCTTGAACTCCCCGACCTGCTGCCCGGCCGTACCGCTCGCCGAGTACCCGGCGTGCGGGGCGAAGTAGCCGATCGAGTTGTAGCCCCAGTAGTTGCGCAGCCCCCGGCGCAGCAGATGGTCCTCGTGCGCGAACTGGTGCACCGGCAGCAGTTCGACCGCCGTCACACCCAGTCTCGTCAGGTGCTGGATCGCCGCCGGGTGGGCCAGGCCCGCGTAGGTGCCGCGCAGTTCCTCGGGAATACCCGGATGGCGCATCGTGAAGCCGCGCACGTGCAGCTCGTAGATCACCGAATCGGCCCACGGCGTCTTCGGCCGGACGTCGTCCGCCCAGTCGTCGTCATCGTGGACGACCACGCCCTTCGGGACGAACGGCGCGGAGTCCCGGTCGTCGCGCACGGTGTCCGCGATGTACTGCTGCGGCCAGTCCCGGACGTGCGCGTACACCTCCGGGGGCAGCGTGAAGTCCCCGTCCACGGCCCGCGCGTACGGGTCCAGGAGCAGCTTCGCCGGGTTGTACCGCGCGCCCGTCCAGGGATCCCAGCGGCCGTGCACCCGGAAGCCGTACCGCTGCCCGGGGCGTACGCCCGGCACGAACCCGTGCCAGATCTCGTGCGTGTGCTCCGTCAGGGTGCACCGGGTCTCGGCGCCGGCCTCGTCGAACAGACAGACCTCGACCGCCTCCGCGCCCTGCGCCCACAGGGCGAAATTGGTGCCCGCGGTCCCGTCCGGACCGTGATGGAACCGGGCCCCCAACGGATGCGAGGACCCCGGCCACACCGGTGCCCCCGGGCGCGCGTGCACCCGTATCACCTGGCTCCTGACCTGGCCGTTCGGCCGCTCCTTCACTCGGCCGTCGATCTGCGGTACGGGCGCGGCCCGGCCGCTCCGCACCGCTTCCGCGGCATTGCTGACGGCTTCCACCGCCTCCTGCTCGGCTGCGCTCGACACTGCCCGCCTCCACGGCTCCTGGGTACCGGCGGGGGTAGGGGAGAGTGCGGCCCCGGCGTCCCGGCCTGGGCCCGCCCCCGTCTGGTCCTTCACACTGTTCTGCCCGGACAGATCTCCCCGGAACGTGGCCCGCCCTCACGTTTCCCCCGCAGCGCCCGGTCGTTGGAGGGTCGTGACACTTCTGACGAGGCGGGCAGGGGCGGGCTTGGCCGCCGTGGCGGCATGGGCGGGCCTCCTCGGCGGCCTGGCCGGATGCACCCAGGACGGCAAGGCCCCCGTGGAGATCCAGCTGCCCGGCAAACCCCGCTCGCCGGACGAGGCCATCCGTATCACTCCCGACGACAACGCGAAGGAGGTCCCCGCGGACGGGCGGCTGTCGGTCACCGTGCCCGAGGGCCGTCTGGAGCGGGTCGTCGTCACCAAGGTGGAGGACGCACAGCAGGAACAGGTCTCCGGCGCCATCGCCGAGGACGGGCTCAGCTGGAGCCCCGACCCCGCGTCCGCACGGCTCGCGCTCGCGGCCAAGTACACCGTGGACGCCGTCGCCCTCGACGGGCACGACCGCCGCCAGGCCCGCCACACCACCTTCACCACCTACGTTCCCGAGGAGCGGTTCATCGGCTACTTCAAGCCCGAGAACCGCTCGACCGTCGGCACCGGGATGATCGTCTCCTTCCGGTTCAGCCGTGCCATCGAGCGCCGCGCCGAAGTGGAGCGGGCCATTTCCGTCACCTCCGATCCGGGCGTGCAGATCGTCGGGCACTGGTTCGGGCGGGAGCGGCTCGACTTCCGGCCCAAGAAGTACTGGAAGCCCGGCACCCGGGTCACCGTGAAGATGGATTTGCGCGACATCGAGGGCGCACCCGGCTCGTACGGCATCCAGGACAAATCCATCACCTTCACCGTCGGCCGCTCCCAGATCTCCACCGTCGACGCGGCCGCGCACACCATGGAGGTCCGCCGGGACGGGCAACTTGTGTCGACCGTGCCGATCAGCGCCGGGGCGCCCAAGACCACCACGTACAACGGGAAGATGGTGGTGATGGAGATGTTCGACGTGACCCGCATGAACGGCCGGACCGTCGGCTTCGGCGGCGAGTACGACATCCCCGACGTCCCGCACGCCATGCGCCTCACCGCCTCCGGGACCTTCCTGCACGGGAACTACTGGTCCAGCCCCGACACCTTCGGCACCACCAACCAGAGCCACGGCTGCGTGGGCCTGCGTGACGACAAGGGCGGCGGCTCCGACACGCCGGCCGGCTGGTTCTTCGACCGGACCCTCGTCGGGGACGTGGTGGAGGTCGTGAACTCGCAGGACAAGACGGTCGCCCCCGACAACGGGCTGGGCGGCTGGAACATGTCCTGGGCGGACTGGGTCGCCGGCTCCGCCATCGCCTGAACACGGGCGGCGTCCCCGCCGGCGTGGCGCCGCGCACGACCGACCGGGTCCCCGGGTCACCGGCCCCCGGGCCGGCCCCTCAGGCGGCCGCCGCCACGGGTTCGGCCTGATCACCTGCCGTCCCCCGGTCATGGGGCGGCCACCGGGGCACTTCTCCGGGCGGTTGGGACGGAACGGTGACAAGACCGTGGCTCATCGTGATCCCTCGCTGTGATTACCTGTCAACAAGCGCGCGACAGTCCGCGCGCGGGGGACATGGGGAGAACACGAGTGAACCTGCAGCCGATACGCGGCCGGGCCCGCACCGGCCTGCCGGCCCTTCTGCTGGGGGCGGCCCTGCTGTTCACCACCGCGTGTGGTGGCGGTGGCAACAGCGGCGGCAGCGGTGGCGACAACGCCGGGGGCGGCGGCAAGACCGGTACCGAGGCCTCCAAGGCGGTCGTCAGCGTCAAGCCCGACGACGGTGCCAAGGAGGTCGCCACCAGCGGCGTCCTGAAGATATCGAGCACGGGCGGCAAGCTCAGCACGGTGACCGTGGCGGACACCAAGGGGAACGCGGTCGAGGGCAAGCTCGCCGACGACGGCGCGACCTGGGAGCCGGCCCGCCACCTGGCCTCCGCCACCGAGTACAAGGTGCACGCGGTCGCCAAGGACGAGGCCGGCCGGGAGTCGGCCAAGGACACGACCTTCACCACCCTGACCCCGACGAACACCTTCGTGGGCCACTACACGCCCGAGGACGGCGCCACCGTGGGCGTGGGCATGCCGGTCTCGATCAACTTCACCCGGGGGATCACCAACCCCGAGGCCGTCGAGAAGGCCATCACCGTCACGGCCGAGCCGGCCGTCCAGGTCGAGGGCCACTGGTTCGGCAACGACCGCCTCGACTTCCGCCCCGAGAACTACTGGGCCGCGGGCACCAAGGTCACCGTGAAGCTCGCCCTCGACGGCGTCGAAGGCCGCCCCGGCGTCTACGGCAAGCAGACCCGTACGGTCACCTTCACGATCGGCCGTTCGCAGGTCTCGACCGTCGACGCGAGCGAGAAGCAGATGCAGGTCGTCCGTGACGGCCAGGTCCTGAAGAACGTCCCGATCACCGCGGGCGCCCCGTCGACGACCACCTACAACGGTCAGATGGTCATCAGTGAGAAGTACGAGGTGACCCGGATGAACGGCGCGACCGTCGGCTTCGGCGGCGAATACGACATCGCCGACGTCCCCCACGCCATGCGCCTCTCCAACTCCGGCACCTTCGTCCACGGCAACTACTGGGCCTCCTCCGGCACCTTCGGCTCGTCGAACGTCAGCCACGGCTGCGTGGGCCTGCGCGACCAGCGCGGTGGCGGCGACCCGAATGCCCCGGCGGCCTGGTTCTTCGACCAGTCGCTGATCGGTGACGTGGTCATCGTGAAGAACTCGAAGGACAAGCAGATCGCCCCGGACAACGGGCTCAACGGCTGGAACATGCCGTGGGCGGAGTGGATCAAGTAGATCCGTCCCGTACGCGGTGGAGGTGGCCCGGTGCTGTGACACAC
>NZ_JBSGZP010000594.1:0-4661 GCF_053611065.1 Streptomyces sp. NPDC054840 | reverse complement strand
CCGCGCGACCGGGGGCCCGCGGACCTACGCTGATGGTGTTGCCCGGGTCCTCGGACGGCAGGAGACCATGCCGTGAAGCCAACCCACCTCCGGCTACGCAGGGCGTGCGCGGCCGCCGCCGTGACAGGAGTGCTCATCGCCCCGGCGGCCGCCGGTTCCGCATCGGGGGTGTCCGTTCCCTCACGGACCTCCGCTCCCCTCTCCGCGGCCACGGCCCCCACGCCCCCGCCCACCCCTTTCCCTTCCTCGGACACCGATACGGGCTTCACGCCCCTCACACCGGCCGTCGCGGCACAACTCGACGCGGCCGTGCGCCGGGTCATGCGCGAGGCGCAGGTACCGGGCGTGACGGTCGGACTGTGGGCCCCCGGCAAGGGGAGCTACCTACGGTCCTTCGGCGTGGCGGACAAGGCGACCGGCGCGCCGATGACTCCCGACCTCCACGTGCGCATCGGCAGTGAGACCAAGACGTTCACCGTCACCGCCCTCCTCCAGCTCGTCGACCAGGGCAAGGCGGGTCTGGACGACCCCATCAACAGCTACGTCAAAGGGGTTAAGAACGGTGACCGCATCACCCTGCGGCAACTGGCGGGCATGCGCAGCGGGCTCTTCAACTACAGCCTGGACGAGGACTTCGTCAAGAAGTTCGAGGCGGATCCGGAACAGTCCTTCACACCTCAGCAGTTGCTCGATGTCTCCTTCGCGCACCCCGTGCTGTTCGAGCCGGGCGCGGAGTTCGACTACAGCAACACCAACCTGATCCTGCTCGGCCTGGTCGTGGAGAAGATCACCGGCCGGCCGCTCCACGAGGTGATCACCAAGGACGTCCTGGGACCGGCCGGGCTCCGCAGCACGGTCTTCCCGACGAGCCCGGCCCTGCCGGTGCCGTACGCACACGGCTACACCGACCAGACGGCCTCGGGCAAGGTCGAGGACTCGACCTCCTGGAATCCGTCCTGGGCGTGGGCCGCCGGAGAGATGGTCTCCGACGTCCAGAACCTGCGCAGCTGGGCGCGCACCCTCGCCACCGGCACGCTGCTGAAGCCCGAGACGCAGGCCGAACGCCTGAAGACCACCCCGATGGACATCCCGGGTGCCGGCTACGGGCTCGGCATCTTCGACGTCCAGGGCTGGATCGGCCACAACGGGTCGATCCCCGGATACGAGGTGCTGCCCGTCTACCTGCCGTCGGCGCAGGCGACGATGGTCATCGTCTTGAACACCGACAGCCAGTACCAGGGCCAGGAGCCCAGCACGCTCTTCGGCGAGGCGGTCACCAGCATCGTCACCCCTCATCACGTGTATCCCGGCCACAAACCGGTCGCGCCCAAGGCCGGCTGACGGCAGGAGCGGCCGTGAGCGTGGTCATCGGTACATGGAACCTGGAGAACCTCTGCCGCCCCCTGCCCCCGGGCGGCCCGCCCTCGAACCGCTGCGCCGCCGAGGACGAGGCCGCCTACCGGGCGAAGCTGGACGGCCTCGCGGCCACCATCGGCCATCTCGCGCCCGATCTCCTCGGCGTCCAGGAGGTGGGCAGCCACCAGGCGCTGACCGATCTGGTCGACAGGCTCGACGGCGACTGGCACATCGCCCTCTCCACGCACCCCGACCGCCGCGGCATCCGGGCCGGCTTCCTCAGCCGCCGGCCGCTCACCGTGGTCGAGGACCGCACGGCCTTCCCGGACCACCTTCCGCCCGTCCGGGTCGAGGACGACGGCACCATGATCAAGAGGATGGGCCGCGGCGGCCTGGTCGTCCGCTGGACTCCCGCGCCCGGCCACACCGTGGGAGTGGCCGTCTGCCACCTCAAGTCGAAGCTGCTGACCTTCCCCGGCAACCGTCACAGCACGGACGACGAGCAACTGCGGTCCCGCTACGCCGCGTACGCCCTGTACCGCCGGGCCGCGGAAGCCGTCACCATGCGCTTCGTGGCCGATCAACTGCTGCAGGGCGACGGCCGCACGCACGAGGTGGTCGTGATGGGCGACCTCAACGACGAGTTCAAGGCGGCCACCACGCAGATCCTGTACGGCCCGCCCGGCTCGCAGATCGGTACCGGTGGCTTCCAGGACCCCGACCTCGGCGACCCGCGGCGCCTCTGGAACCTCGCTCCGCGCATCCTGGAGCAGGGCGGTTTCTCCCGCGTCTTCGAGGGCCAGAAGGAGCTCATCGATCACATCCTGGTGAGCCAGGCGCTGCTGCCCCGTCTGGAGCGGGTCTCCACCGGGCCGGAGAAGCTGCCGACCGTGGACGGCGCGCACCCGGCCGCCCCGCACGACAGTCCCTCCGACCATGCGCCGGTCCTCGCCGTGCTCGACTACTGACCGGCCTCACCGTCGCCGCGGTTCCGGGGCGGCCGGCCCGCCGTGCGTGCCGACCGGAAAGGCCCGTACGCCCCTACGACACGCGGAGGCTGATGGTCCCTCAGTGCCGGCTCTCGGCCGTGATCGGCCGGAGGAATTCCGATCGGCCGACCGATCCATTCCGGTGGACATTCCGGAAACGGCCGGTGAAACACATCCGACCGGCCGCCGCCAAGGCCGGATCGGCCGGGTTCAAAAGGTGCCCGGGTCAACTGTGTTGTCCGACAGATGAGTTACTACCCAGAAGACATGGAAGGTCGCTCACAGTTCAGGTAGCTTTCTGTCACGTCGCCGCCACACCCGGGGCACAGGGCCCCACGGGACTAGCGGCACAAAGGACCCGACCCCTGTTGACGACAGCAACCGAAGTCTTCACAGTCCGGCCGTACACCCCGCATTGCCAGGTGATCAGCACCGAAGGCGATCATGCCGTGATAGGTATTTCCCCGGGGAACAGTTACTTCTCGGCCCAACGTGTCAATGACCTTGCCCACTGGGGCCTGCGCAACTTCGAGCAGGTCGATCTCATCTACACCGACATGCACGTGGCCGAGATGTACGAGGCTCTCGGCTACGGCGAGGACGAAGCACGACGCAAGGCGGTGAAGAACCTGCGCGGTGTCCGCGCCAAGGTCAACAACGCCGCCGCGGAGGCCGATCCCACGGGCGTCCGCCTCCGCGCCCGCCCGATGTCGTCCCTCACCGACATCCCGGCCTATCGGGCGCTCCACAGTCACCTGACCAACCTGCTGGACTCCGACCCGGAGTTCCGCAGGACCAGCAACTCACTGGTCGATGCGTTCCTCTCGTCCAAGGTCCTGAACGGGAAGGCCGCCACCACGCGGCAGCGGGACGTGTGCCTGGAGTACGTCTGCGCCGAGATGCCGCTCTTCCTCGACACGCCGGCCATCCTCGGCGTGCCGTCCTCCCTCAATTGCTACCACCAGCTCCTGCCCATGGCGGAACTGCTCTACTCACGCGGCTCGGGCCTGCGCGCCTCACGCAACCAGGGTCACGCCGTCATCACCCCCGCCGAAGGAACTTCCGATGTCCACTGACACCCTGCTCGACTTCCCCTTCTCAGCGCGCGGCGATCAACTCCCGCCCGAGATCGAGGAGCTGCGCGGCGAACCGGTGAAGCGGGTTCGCACGATAGCCGGGGACGAAGCCTGGCTCGTCTCCTCCTATCCGCTGGCCAAGCAGGTCCTCGAGGACCCCCGGTTCAGCCTGAAGGACACCTCGGCACCCGGCGTGCCCCGCCAGTACGCGCTGACGATCCCGCCAGAGGTCGTCAACAACATGGGCAACATCACCGGCGCGGGACTGCGCAAGGCCGTTCTCAAGGCGATCAACCCCAAGACCGACGGGCTCACCGACTGGATGCGCGCCCAGGCCACCGGCCTGGTCGACAGCCTCCTGAGCCACGGGGCGCCGGTCGACCTGCGCGGCCAGTTCACCAACCCGTACGCCGAGAACCTGCACTGCCGCATCCTCGGCATTCCGGAGTCCGACGCGCCGCGCCTCGCGGCCAGCCTCGACATCGCGTTCATGAACTCGGCCTGCCCGGTGACCGGCGCCAAGCTCAACTGGGACCGCGACATCGCCTACATGGTGGAGCGCCTCGACGACCCCACCACCACCGGCCTGATCGCCGAGCTCGCCGCCCTGCGCAACGACCCCGACTACGACCACCTGACGGACGAGATGCTCGCCACCGTGGGCGTCACCCTGTTCGGCGCGGGGGTCATCTCCACCATGGGCTTCCTGACCATGGCGATCGTCTCGCTCCTCCAGAACCCCGAGATGTGGGAGCGGCTGCGCAAGGAGCCGGAGAAGATCCCGGCCGCGGTGGACGAACTCCTGCGCATCAACCTGTCGATCGCCGACGGCCTGCCCCGGCTCGCGCTGGAGGACGTCACCCTCGGTGACGTCGAGGTGAAGAAGGGCGAGCTGATGCTCGTCCTGGTCGAGGCCGCCAACACCGACCCCGACGTGTACCCCGACCCGCACGTGGCGGACATCGACCGGCCGAACGCCGGCACGCACCTCTCCTTCGGCGGCGGGCAGCACTACTGCCCGGCCACCGCTCTCGGCAAGCGGCACACCGAGATCGCCATCGAGGTACTCCTGGAGAAGATGCCCGACCTCGCTCTCGCCGTGCCGGTCGACCAGCTCGTGTGGCGTACCCGCTTCATGAAGCGCATCCCGGAGCGCCTGCCCGTGCTCTGGTAGATCGCGCCGGCGCGGGACGACGCGCCTGTTCGATGATGGCCCCGGCAGGGGGGAATCCTGCCGGGG
>NZ_JBSGZP010000593.1:0-4661 GCF_053611065.1 Streptomyces sp. NPDC054840 | reverse complement strand
CCCCTCCGCCTTGCGATGCACGGCACCGGACAACGCGGGCCCGACCGACAAGATCCGAAAGAGACGACCTAGGCCCGCGGGCGGCCCATCGCCCGGTAGGTCCAGCCCGCGGCACGCCACCGCACGGGGTCCAGCGCGTTGCGGCCGTCCAGGATGAGGCGGTCGGTGACCACGCCGGCCAGCTCCGCCGGGTCGAGGTCGCGGAACTCGCGCCACTCGGTGAGGTGCAGGACGACCTCCGCGCCCCGGGCCGCCGCCGACGCGGAGTCCGCGTAGCCCAGCGTCGGGAAGACGCGGCGGGCGTTGTCCATGCCCTTGGGGTCGTAGACGGTGACCTGGCCGCCCTGGAGGTGGATCTGCCCGGCCACGTTCAGCGCGGGCGAGTCGCGTACGTCGTCGGAGTCCGGCTTGAAGGTGGCTCCGAGCACGGCGACCCGCTTGCCGAGGAACGAACCGCCCACGGCCTCCCGGGCCAGCTCGACCATGTGGCCGCGGCGGCGCATGTTGATGGAGTCGACCTCGCGCAGGAAGGTGAGTGCCTGGTCGGCGCCCAGCTCCCCGGCGCGCGCCATGAAGGCCCGGATGTCCTTGGGCAGGCAGCCGCCGCCGAAGCCGATGCCCGCGCGCAGGAACTTCGCGCCGATCCGCTCGTCGTAGCCGATGGCCTCGGCCAGCTTGACCACGTCGCCGCCGGCGGCCTCACACACCTCCGCCATCGCGTTGATGAAGGAGATCTTGGTCGCGAGGAAGGAGTTCGCGGCCGTCTTGACCAGCTCCGCGGTCGGGAAGTCGGTGACCACCAGCGGGGTCCCCTCCGACATCGGCGTCTCGTAGACCTCCCGCAGCAGCTTCTCGGCTCGCTCGCCCTGGACGCCGATGACGATCCGGTCGGGGTGCAGGGTGTCGTCCACCGCGAAGCCCTCCCGCAGGAACTCCGGGTTCCAGGCCAGCTCCACGTCCGCGCCCGCCGGGGCCAGCTCCGCGAGCTTCACGGCGAGCCGCTCCGCCGAGCCCACCGGCACCGTGGACTTGCCGACGACCAGGACCGGCCGTGTCAGGTGGGGGGCCAGCGAGGCCATCGCGGAGTCCACGTAGGACATGTCGCAGGCGTACTCGCCGTGCTTCTGGGGGGTGTTCACACAGACGAAGTGGACGTCGCCGAAGGCGCCGACCTCCTCCCAGGAGGTCGTGAACCGCAGCCGGCCGGTCGAGCCCGGCAGCCCGGCCACGTGCTGGGCCAGCAGTTCCTCCAGCCCGGGCTCGTACATGGGGACCCGGCCCGAGGCCAGCATCTCGATCTTTTCGGGCACCACGTCCAGCCCCAGCACCTCGAAACCCAGCTCCGCCATCGCGGCGGCGTGGGTCGCACCGAGGTAGCCGGTGCCGATCACAGTGATCCTGAGGGGGGCCATGGGTGCTCCAGAGGTGCGGGGCCGTTTGCGGCCACTGAGCATAGTCGGGCCCACCAGCGGGGATGTCCCCGAGTAGACCACCGCTGTCACCCATCTCACGTGGTCCGTCCATATCGCCATCCGTGACCGGAGCACTAGGCTTGGGTTACTTAACGGTAGTTAGCACACGCATCACCCTGGGGAGTGAGAGATCTTGGCGGGTTCTGCCGACTTCGACCTGTACCGCCCGGCCGAGGAGCACGACATGCTCCGCGAGTCGGTCCGCTCGCTCGCCGAGGCGAAGATCCTGCCGTTCGCCGCCGCGGTCGACGAGGAATCCCGCTTCCCGCAGGAGGCCCTGGACGCCCTGGTCTCCAGCGACCTGCACGCCGTCCACGTACCCGAGACCTACGGCGGCGCGGGCGCCGACGCCCTCGCCACCGTGATCGTGATCGAGGAGGTGGCCCGTGTCTGCGCCTCCTCCTCCCTCATCCCGGCCGTGAACAAGCTCGGCTCGCTCCCGGTGATCCTCTCCGGTTCCGAGGAGCTCAAGGCCAAGTACCTGGGCCCGCTGGCCAAGGGCGACGCGATGTTCTCGTACGCGCTCTCCGAGCCGGACGCGGGCTCCGACGCCGCCGGCATGAAGACCCGCGCCGTGCGCGACGGGGACTTCTGGGTGCTCAACGGCGTCAAGCGCTGGATCACCAACGCGGGCGTCTCCGAGTACTACACGGTCATGGCCGTGACCGACCCGGAGAAGCGTTCCAAGGGCATCAGCGCCTTCGTCGTGGAGAAGAGCGACGAGGGCGTGTCCTTCGGCGCCCCGGAGAAGAAGCTCGGCATCAAGGGCTCCCCGACGCGCGAGGTCTACCTCGACAACGTCCGGATCCCCGCCGACCGCATGATCGGCGCCGAGGGCACCGGCTTCGCCACCGCGATGAAGACCCTGGACCACACCCGCATCACCATCGCGGCCCAGGCGCTCGGCATCGCCCAGGGCGCCCTGGACTACGCCAAGGGCTACGTCCAGGAGCGCAAGCAGTTCGGCAAGCCGATCGGCGACTTCCAGGGCGTGCAGTTCATGCTCGCGGACATGGCCATGAAGATCGAGGCCGCCCGCCAGCTGACCTACTCGGCCGCGGCCAAGTCCGAGCGCGTCTCCGCCGGAGGTGACAAGGAGGACCTCACCTTCTTCGGCGCCGCGGCCAAGTGCTTCGCCTCCGACGTGGCCATGGAGGTCACCACGGACGCCGTCCAGCTCCTCGGCGGCTACGGCTACACCCGCGACTACCCGGTGGAGCGCATGATGCGCGATGCCAAGATCACTCAGATTTACGAGGGAACGAATCAGGTTCAGCGGATCGTCATGGCGAGGAACCTGCCGTAGCGGGTACCTGACCTGCGGCGACGCGACTCCCCCGGCCCCGGGCCGGGGGAGTTCGCGCATGCGGCGGCGGGCTAGGCTGTGCGGCTGTCAGCCGTAGGCGCGCAGGTGGGGCGGGGAAAGCATGTTCACGGAACGCCAGATAGCGGCGATGCTCGGGCAGATCGCCCGCCAGGACGTCGTCGAGATCGGCCCGGAGCAGACGGTCGGCCGGGTGGCCGCCCTGGCCCACGTCGCGGAGCAGTACGGCTACGCGTACGACGGGGCGCACCGGACGGGGCACAACGGCATGCAGATCCTGGTGCGGATGTACCGGGACCCGCACCCCGAGGCGCGTGCCCGCGAAGCGGCGACCATCGCCGCGCACCCGCAGGCCGGCAACGGCGGGACGGTGCCGGGCATGCGGCCGGGGACGGTCAAGCCGCTCCCCGAAGCGCAGGAGGCCGTGGCCCGGCTGAAGGACAGGATCATGCTCGACGTCATGGCCCAGGCCGCGAACAAGCGGCAGAAGACGATCGCGTGGGGATCCTGCGGAGCCGTGGTCCTCATGCTGCTCGTCCTCGGGATGCCGCTCGCCGCGCTGGCCGGCGGCGCGGCGCTCGCGGTCTTCCTGGGCGGCGCCTTCAAGCTGGGCGCGATCCGCAGGCAGCGGATCGCCCGGCGACTGACGGACGCCGGGTTCGTCCCGGTCACGGACGAGTACGGCAGGCAGCGCTTCCTGCAGCCGGGCCGGCAACTGCCCGGCCACGCCAATCCGTTCGCCTCCTGACGGGGCGAACGAACAACGGTCATTCCGTGACACATCGAGTGGGGCGAACCCACGCGTGAGCGCACCGGTGGACACATCCGGCACCGGATTCCGGGCGCCCTCGGATGGGCTAAATTTGGACCTTCGTACGCCGGAATCGGTTGGGGAGAACGCAATGACGGAAGCGATCCTGCTGGTCGGCGGACAAGGGACGCGCCTGCGACCCGTGACGGTGAACACGCCCAAGCCGATGGTTCCCACGGCCGGCGTCCCGTTCCTCGCCCACCAGATAGCCAGGGCCGCCGCCGCCGGTGTCACGCACATCGTGATGGCCACCTGCTACCTCGCCGAGGTCTTCGAGCCCTACTTCGGCGACGGGTCCGACTTCGGCCTCAGCCTCGAATACGTGGTCGAGGACGAGCCCCTCGGCACCGGCGGCGCCATCCGCAACGCCGGAGCGCGCCTGACCGGCGGCCCGGACTCCTCCGTCCTCGTCTTCAACGGCGACATCCTCACCGGGCTGGACATCGCCGGGCTGGTCGAGTCCCACGAGGCGGCCGACGCCGACGTCTCGCTGCACCTGGTCCGGGTCGAGGACCCGCGCGCCTTCGGTCTGGTCCCCACCGACTCCACGGGGCGGGTGCTGGCCTTCACCGAGAAGCCGCAGACCCCCGAGGAGATCATCACCGACCAGATCAACGCCGGCTGCTACGTCTTCCGCCGCAGCGTGATCGACTCCATCCCGGCCGGCCGCCCCGTCTCCGTCGAGCGCGAGACCTTCCCCGGCCTGCTCGCCGCCGGAGCCACGCTGCACGGCGTCACCGAGAACACCTACTGGATGGACCTCGGCAAGCCCGAGTCGATCATCCAGGCCTCCGCCGACCTCGTACGCGGCGTGGTCTCCTCCCCGGCCGTCCCCGGACGCCGCGGCGAATCCCTGGTCCTGCCGGGCGCCCACGTGGCGGCCGGGGCCAAGCTGTCCGGGGGCACCGTCGTGGGCGCGGGCGCCCGGATCGAGGCCGGAGCGGTCGTCCAGGGCTCCATCGTCCTCGACGACGCCGTCATCGGCCCGGACGCCCAGGTGAACGCCAGCCTCATCGGCGCCCGCGCCTCGGTCGGGGCGCGGACCGTCCTGGAC
>NZ_JBSGZP010000592.1:0-4663 GCF_053611065.1 Streptomyces sp. NPDC054840 | reverse complement strand
CCGTCCAGCAGGCGTCGGGGCCCTCGTTGGTGCCGCTACACCCAGGTGTCCAGCCACATGCGGCCGCGCCACGAGTCCATCGGCAACGTCTGGCCCGTGAAGATCGGCCAGAAGTAGATGAAGTTCCACGCGATCAGCAGGACCAGTACGCCCGCGCCGATCGCGCCCAGCGCCCGCCGGCGTTCGCTCGACCCGGCCGGGCCCAGCAGGGCACCGATCATCATGGCCACCGCCAGGCACAGGTACGGGACGAAGACCACCGCGTAGAAGTAGAAGATCGTCCGCTCCTGGTAGTTGAACCAGGGCAGCAGACCCGCCCCCAGCGCGCACGCGATCGCGCCCGCCCGCCAGTCACGGCGGAAGAACCACCGCCACAGCACGTACAGCAGCGCGAAGCAGCCCGCCCACCACAGCAGCGGGGTGCCCAGGGCCAGGACCTCGCGGGCGCACTTGCCCGCCGCGGTCGCCGGGCAGCCGTCGGTGCCGGGTTCGGGGGACTCGTAGAAGTACGAGACGGGCCGGCCCAGGACCAGCCAGCTCCACGGGTTGGACTCGTAGGTGTGCCCCGAGGTCAGGCCGACGTGGAACTTGTAGACCTCGGTCTCGTAGTGCCACAGGCTGCGCAGCCACTCCGGCAGGAACCCCAGCGAACTGCCCTGGTCGTACTTGGCCGCCCAGTCGCGCAGATAGCCGCCCTTGCCGTTGTCCGGGCTGAGGATCCAGCCCGACCACGAGGCCACGTACGTGACGATCGCGATCGGGACGGTGGAGACGAAGGCGGGCAGCGCGTCGCGCCGCAGCATCGAGGCGTACGGGGCCCCCGCGCCCGCGGTGCGGCGCGCGGCGGCGTCCCACAGCACGGTGAGGACGCCGAAGAAGGCGAGGATGACGAAGCCGTTCCACTTCGTGCCCGCGGCCAGACCCAGGCAGACGCCGGCCAGGATCCGGTAGGGCCGCCGGCCCAGCGACAGCGTCTCGGCGATCTTCGCGTCCGGCCGGGTCCGCCCTTCCTCGTCCACCGGCAGCGCGTCCGCGAGCCGGGCTCTGGCCCGGTCGCGGTCGATGAGCAGGGCCCCGAAGGCGGCGAGCACGAAGAACATCAGCACCAGGTCCAGCAGCGCGGTGCGGCTCATCACCAGGTGCAGGCCGTCCACCGCGAGCAGCGCGCCCGCCAGGCAGCCCAGGAAGGTCGAGCGGAAGAGGCGGCGCCCGATCCGGCACAGCATCAGCACCGACAGGGTGCCGAGCACGGCGGTCATGAACCGCCAGCCGAAGGGAGTGAAGCCGAACATCCACTCGCCCAGCCCGATCACCCATTTGCCGACGGGCGGGTGCACGACGTAGCCCGGATCGGCCGGGAGGGCGACCCCGTCCGGGTTGGCGAGGATCGAGGCGTCGATGTCCTTGGGCCAGCTCGCCTCGTAGCCCTGGCGGATCGTGGCCCAGGCGTCCTTGGCGTAGTACGTCTCGTCGAATATCACCGCCTTCGGGCTGCCCAGGTGCGCGAACCGCAGCACCCCGGCGACCAGCGCCACCAGCAGGGGCCCCACCCACGAGACGATCAGCTGCCAGGTCCCCCACACCTGGGGTGGCAGGCCGAACGTCATCCACAGCTGCTTGGACGGCCTCGCGTACGGGGGCACCAGGCGGGTGCGGACGTCCGCGCGCGCGGAAGTGGCGGCTGACGGCACGTAGCCGAAGCCGCGCAGTCGGCGCAGCCAGGTGGGCGGCTCGTCCTCGCGTCCCGCCGGTGAGGCGGGCGGGGCCCCCGCGGGGCTGGGCGGTGGCGTCGCGGTACTGGTCACCGGCACATCGTAGGGAAGAGATCTGTGTGCGCCACCAGTGGCGGGGGGCGGCGGGGCAGGGGGCTGAGAGGATGGGTGGGTGACAACTGACCAGCCCCGCGTGACCGAGCCCACCACGACCGCAGCCACGGCCGGGGGACGGATGGGCACGCTCGTGCTCGCCGGCACCCCCATCGGCGATCTCGCGGACGCCCCGCCGCGTCTGGCGACCGAGCTGGAGCGGGCCGATGTCATCGCCGCCGAGGACACCCGGCGGCTGCGCCGGCTGACCCAGGGGCTCGGCGTGCACACCACCGGGCGCGTCCTCTCGTACTTCGAGGGCAACGAGTCGGCGCGCACCCCGGAACTGGTCGAGGCCCTGGCCGGCGGGGCACGCGTGCTGCTGGTGACCGACGCGGGCATGCCCTCGGTCTCCGACCCCGGATACCGGCTGGTCGCCGCCGCCGTGGAGAAGGACATCAAGGTCACCGCCGTCCCCGGGCCGTCCGCGGTGCTCACCGCGCTGGCCATGTCCGGTCTGCCGGTGGACCGGTTCTGCTTCGAGGGGTTCCTGCCCCGCAAGGCGGGGGAGCGCCTGAGCCGGCTGCGCGACGTCGAGGGCGAGCGGCGCACGCTCGTCTACTTCGAGGCCCCGCACCGGCTCGACGACACCCTGGCCGCGATGGCGGAGGTCTTCGGAGCCGACCGGCGGGCCGCGGTCTGCCGCGAGCTGACGAAGACCTACGAGGAGGTCAAACGCGGCGGACTCGGCGAGCTCGCGGCCTGGGCCGCCGAGGGCGTGCGCGGAGAGATCACCGTCGTCGTCGAAGGCGCCCCGGCGGCCACGCCCGGCGATGTGGACGACGAGGAGCTGGTGCGCAGGGTGCGGGTGCGCGAGGAGGCCGGTGAGCGGCGCAAGGAAGCCATCGCGGCGGTCGCGGCCGAGGCCGGCGTACCCAAGCGCGAGGTGTTCGACGCGGTGGTCGCGGCAAAGAACGCGGCACAAAAGATGCCCTCGATCGGTAAAGAGCTAGCCTGAAAAGCAAAGCTCAGACCGCGCACCGGGCGCTTTGGGCATGAGTCGCCCAAAGACCGTCCAACAGTAGACAGGGCCTGATGCGCTCCCGCCCGTTGAGGCGTCCACTGGCAATGGCACCAGTGGAACAAGAGGAGCTGGCATGAGTGAGATCGCAGACACCCCGGTACCCGTCACCGCCGCAGTCCCCGTCGCTGTGACCGCTTTCGACGTGCACACCGTGCACGAGGCCTACTCCTTCGCGTGCATGAGGTGCGGGTACGGCTGGGAGCAGGCGTACGCGATCGAGCACCACGTCGACGGCAGGGGCGAGCCGTTCATCATGTACAAGGTCGACGGCGAGCGGGTGCCCTCCCCCCTGTCCGACCTGACCTGCCTGAACTGCGGCGGACACGTCGTACGGATCATGCGCGCCGGGCAGGTCTCCTCGGTGATGGGGATGATCGACCACCTCTACCACCACCAGATCGCTCCCGGGATCGCCGGACCGGTGCCGGCTGGCGCGAACGCCCCCCGGCAGCCGAAGCCGCGCAAGTCCGCCCGTTCGCACGCCTCCCCGGGGCCGGTGGCCGTCGACCCGGCAGGGGAGCGCCGGGGCCTGGTCTCCCGTCTGAAGGGGCTGTTGCGCCGGTCATAAGATCGGCCGTATGAGCACACGCGTGGAGAAGACGCAGCCCAAGGACGCACTGCCGCCGCTGCCCGAACCCCTCCGGGTGGCGGTGGCGGACTCGCACACCCACCTCGACATGCAGTCGGGGACCGTGGAGGAGGGTCTCGCGAAGGCCGCCTCGGTGGGCGTGACCACCGTGATCCAGGTGGGCTGCGACCTGAAGGGCTCCCGGTGGGCCGCCGAGACCGCGGCCGCGTACGCGAACGTCCACGCGGCCGTCGCCCTCCACCCGAACGAAGCCCCGCGGATCGTGCACGGCGATCCGGGGCGCACCCCCCAGCCCCCTGGGGCCGGGGGAGGCCGGTCGCAGGGCGCCCGGGCCGGGGGCGGCGAGGCCGCGCTGGACGGGGCACTGGCCGAGATCGAGGCGCTGGCCGCGCTGGACCACGTCAAGGCGGTCGGCGAGACCGGCCTGGACTATTTCCGCACCGGGCCCGAGGGCATGGCCGCGCAGGAGCGTTCCTTCCGCGCGCACATCGAGATCGCCAAGCGGCAGGGCAAGGCGCTCGTCATCCACGACCGGGACGCCCACGCGGACGTGCTGCGCGTCCTGCGCGAGGAGGGCGCCCCGGAGCGGACGGTCTTCCACTGCTATTCGGGGGACGCCGACATGGCCCGCGAGTGCGCCGCCGCCGGCTATTACATGTCCTTCGCCGGGACCGTCACCTTCAAGAACGCCCAGCCGCTGCGCGACGCCCTCGCCGTGGCCCCGCTGGAGCTGGTGCTCGTAGAGACGGACGCGCCCTACCTCACCCCGGCGCCTTATCGTGGACGGCCCAACGCGCCGTACCTCATCCCGCTGACGGTCCGGGCGATGGCCGCGGTGCGCGGTATCGACGAGGACGCGATGGCCACCGCGCTGGCGGCCAATACGGCCCGCGCCTTCGCCTACTGATCCACGCGCTGCTCCGACACGCTGCGTAGCCGTGCCGCTTTGGAGCGTGACGACTCCTCCGCTAGGGTGCCGTGCCCGCACCGGAGGGTGCCGGATCACCAGTGGAGCGAGCGTCGTGAGCGATACGCAGGGCAGTCACCGTCGTGGCGGTCCCGTCCCCGAGGCGTACGAGGCCCAGCCCTTGGCCCAGTCCTCGGTCCGGCCCGCCGGTACGGGCGATCCCGGGCCCCCCGCGTGGGACCGGAAGCCGGCGGTCCAGGCCCAGGCGGGCCCGGAGG
>NZ_JBSGZP010000591.1:0-4696 GCF_053611065.1 Streptomyces sp. NPDC054840 | reverse complement strand
AGCTAAGCCTTTCAGCGCCGATGGTACTGCAGGGGGGACCCTGTGGGAGAGTAGGACGCCGCCGAACAATCATTGCGGAAGCCCCGCACCAGCCCCTTACGGGTCCGGTGCGGGGCTTTTCTGCGTTCACGGCTCTGCGTTTACGGCCAGATCGGTGGTCGGCGCCGCGCCTCACCAGTCAGCGGGATAGCTCTTGAGGGTGCTCGTGTCCAGAGTCCAGCGGCCGGCAGTGACGATGTCCCCGAAGGCGTAGGGGACCGTCTTGCGAAAACGGATCCCGTCAGGCCCTGCTGAGGAATCGCTGTGCACGGTGACAGTCCGCTTGTCCCTGCGGGGGTCTACGACGACGTACAGCGGAACTCCCATCTTGGGGTAGTCGTACAGCTCGTCGCGGATGTCAGTGAGGGAATTCGTGCGGGAGACCACTTCCACCACCATCAGGACATCGCGGGAGTTGACGACCTTCGCTGTGTCATCGGTGTCCTCTTCCGCGATGACCATGAGATCGGGGACCTTGGTGAGTCCCGTCTGGGGATCACGCATGTTCGTGTCGTTGAGGGCCATGACCTCCGGCGTCTGCGCCTCGATCTGGCGACGAAGACGCACCACATTGAGTCCGTGGGGGGCCGTGGGGCTCATCATCGTGAGGAAGATCTGACCGTCGGTGGTCTGTACCTTCCACTGGTCCTCTTGGTGCTCGGCCAGCTCGGCGAGCTGCTCCGCGAAGTCGTGCATGCGGCGCATCTGCTCGGAGGTGAGGTCGCCCATGGGTCCTCCTGGTGGGTGCTCGACAAGCCTATCCATCCCGGCGGCGGACTACAGGCGGCCGGCGGCTTTCAGGGCGAGGTAGGCGTCCGCCAGGGCCGGGGCCAGGGTGTCCGGGGTGGCGTCGACCACGTGGACGCCGTGGCGGGTGAGCTGGTCGGACGTGCGGCGGCGCTGGGACTGGGTCTGCGTGCCGGCGGCGGCCTCGTAGACGGCGTCCACCGTGCCCCGTGCATTTGTCATGGACGCGACGTGTGGATCGGCGACCGAGGCCAGCACGACCGTGTGGCGCTGCGTGAGACGGGGCAGCACCGGAAGCAGGCCCTCTTCGATCGGGGCCGCGTCCAGGCTGGTCAGGAGGACCACCAGGGACCGGCGCGGGGCGTTGCGGAGGATGGTGGAGACCAGGGTCCTGGCGTCCGTCTCGACCAGCTCCGGTTCCATGGTGGCCATCGCGTTGACGAACGACGGGAGGGTGTCGGCCGCAGAGCGGCCCTGGACCTGGGCGCGCGGCCGGCGGTCGTGGGCCAGCAGGTCCACCCGGTCCCCGGCGCGGGTGGCCAGGGCCGCGAGGAGCAGGGCCGCGTCCATCGCGGAGTCCAGCCGGGGCGCGTCGCCGACACGGCCCGCCGAGGTGCGGCCGGTGTCCAGGCAGATGAGGATGTGCCGGTCGCGTTCGGGGCGCCAGGTACGGACGGCCACCTTGTTCTGGCGGGCCGTGGCACGCCAGTCGATGGAGCGGGTGTCGTCGCCGGGGACGTAGTCGCGGAGGCTGTCGAACTCGGTGCCCTCACCTCGGGTCAGGACGCTGGTCCGGCCGTCGAGTTCGCGCAGGCGGGACAGCCGGGACGGAAGGTGCTTGCGGCTGGTGAACGGCGGCAGGACCCGGACGGTCCAGGGGGATACCTGGGAGCGCTGGCGGGCCCACAGGCCCAGTGGGCCGTAGGAGCGGATCGTGACCCGGTCGGCCTGGCGGTCGCCGCGGCGGGTGGGCAGGAGCCGGGTGGTCAGCCGGCGGCGTTCGCCCGCGGGGACGACCACCTCGTGGCGGGAGGCGGCGGTCTCCGTGCCCGGGAGCCAGCTGCTCGGGGGCCAGGCGTCACGGACGCGGGCCCGGAGCTTGCGACTGCTGGGGTTGGTGACCGTGAGGTGGACGTCCGCCGGTTCGCCGAGGCGGACCGAGGTGTCCCCGGAGCGGGCCAGTACGAGGCCGCGTACGGGCGCCGCGAGGGCGCGGTCGAGCGCGCAGGCCAGCGCGATCGGGCCGTTGACCGCGAGCATGCCGGTCCAGCTCGGTTCGAGGAGGCCGACCGGGATGCTGCCGAGGGCCGCCAGCAGGGCGGCGCGTCCGGTGAGGGCCATCAGCGCGGGACGGGGACGTGGGAGAGGATCGCCGTGATCACGGCGTCGGCGGTGACTCCCTCCATCTCCGCTTCCGGGCGCAGCTGGACGCGGTGGCGCAGGGTCGGCAGGGAGAGGGCCTTGACGTCGTCGGGGGTGACGTAGTCGCGGCCTGTGAGCCAGGCCCAGGCGCGGGCGGTGGCCAGCAGGGCGGTCGCGCCACGCGGGGAGACGCCGAGGGTGAGGGACGGCGATTCGCGGGTGGCCCGGCAGATGTCGACGACGTAGCCGGCGATCTCGGGGGAGACGGCGACCTGGGCGACGGCCTGGCGGGCGGCTTCGAGCTGGGCCGGGCCGGCGACCGGACGGATGCCCGCGGCGTGCAGGTCGCGGGGGTTGAAGCCGGCGGCGTGGCGGGTCAGGACCCCGATCTCGTCCTCGCGGGAGGGGAGCGGGACGGTCAGCTTGAGGAGGAAGCGGTCGAGCTGGGCTTCCGGGAGGGGGTACGTGCCCTCGTACTCGACCGGGTTCATGGTGGCGGCGACGAGGAAGGGGTCGGGGAGCGCCCGCGGGGTGCCGTCGACCGTGACCTGGCGCTCCTCCATGGCTTCGAGGAGCGAGGACTGGGTCTTGGGCGGGGTGCGGTTGATCTCGTCGGCGAGGAGGAGGTTGGTGAAGACCGGGCCGTCCTGGAAGGAGAACTCGGCGGTGCGCGCGTCGTAGACGAGGGAGCCGGTGACATCGCTCGGCATCAGGTCCGGGGTGAACTGGACGCGCTTGGTGTCGAGTGCGAGGGAGGCGGCCAGGGCCCGTACGAGGAGGGTCTTGGCGACGCCGGGGACGCCTTCGAGGAGGACGTGCCCGCGGCACAGGAGCGCGACGACGAGGCCGGTGACGGCGGAGTCCTGGCCGACCACGGCCTTGCCGATCTCGGTGCGGAGCGCTTCGAGGGAAGCGCGGGCGCTGTCCGCGGTCACTGCCGTGGACTCGGTGGCCGGGTACGTCATGACGTACGGACCTCTCTTTCGAGGGCGTCGAGGTGGTCGGCGAGCGCGACGAGTGCCGCGTCGTCGGAGGGGGTGGTGCCGAAGAGGAGGGCGGTCACGTCGCGGGGCTCGCCGGAGAGGCGGGCGGAGACGGCCGGGGCCAGTGCCGCGGGGTCGTGGGCCTGGGTGTGCGGTACGCCGACCAGTGCGGCGAGGCGTTCGCGGGTGGCGGCGCGCAGCACGGTGGCGGCGCGGTCGCGGGCGTCGGCCTTGCGGTAGAGGCGGGCGCGGCCCTCGGTGGCCTCTGAGGCGCGGATGGCGACGGGGAGGTTCTCGGTGACGAGGGGGCCCAGGCGCCGGGCGCGCCAGAGGGCGGCGAGGACGGCGGCGACGAAGAGCTGGAGCAGGGCCCAGACCCAGCCGGCGGGGACGAGTTCGAGGAAGCTCTTGTCCTCGCCGGGGGGCGCGGTGTCGGGGTCGGAGTCCGCGAGGGACGGCAGGTACCAGACGAGGTTCGGCCGGGAGCCGAGGAGTTGGAGGGCGAGGGAGGCGTTGCCTTCGTCGGCGAGGGACTCGTTGAGGAGGATCGTCTCGGAGCCGAGGAGGACGGTGTCGCCGCCGGTGGGACCGGTGGGGAGGACGAGGAGGGTGGGGTGGCCGCCGCTGGGGTAGCAGGCGGTGGCCCGGGGGAGGGCGGTGGTGTAGCGGAGGCCGCCGCCGGTGTCGGCTCGGCCGGCCGAGGTGGCGGCGTGCAGGGTGCAGCCGGGGGCGGGGTGTTCCGTGTCGGCGGCGCCCGCGGTGTGCACGCCGGGGGAGAGATCGGTGAGGCTGTGGCTGCTGGGGGCGAGGAGGACGGTGCGGCCGCCGGAAAGGTCGATGGCCGAGCGGATGACGCCGCGTTGGGTGGCGCCGAGCCGGTCGGGGTCGGTGACCAGGAGGGTGGTGCGGGGGCCGGCCGCATCGGCGGCTTCGCGGGCGGTGGTGACGACGCGGGTGGTGACGCCGCGTTCCTTCAGCAGCTCCGCGACGGCGCGGCTGCCGAAGGGGTCGGTGGTGCGGGGGTCGAGGTAGCCGTGGCGGGAGCCGGAGTTGAGGGCGGCGATGGCGATGGCGCCGGCGGCGAGGACGGCAACGGCGGTGAGGGCGCGCCGGATCCGGCGGACGCGGCGGGTGCGTGCGTCGGCGTCGGCGGGTGCGGGGGCCGGGGCGTTGCCGGGATGGTTGTCGGGGGCGTTGCCCCCGGACCCCTGCGTCTCGGGCGCGGGCGGGGCCGAAGTCCCCACCGGGGAGGCCGGATCGGTCGGGCCGGTCATGCGGTGGGTCCCGTCAGCAGCGGCTTTGCGCGGTCCAGGGTGAGGTCGAGGGCGCGCAGGCGGGCGTACGTGTCGGCGTCGGCGGTGCGGCCGCCGTAGGTGACGTCGTCGAAGGTACGGGCGGCGGCGCGGAGTTCGGCCGCGTGGTCGGGGAGGGAGAGCGCGGCTTCGGCGGCGGCCTCGTCGGCGGTGCGGCCGGGGCGCGGGTCGAGCAGGGTGCGCTCCTCCAGGGAGCGGACGACGGCGCGCATGCGTTCCTGGACGGCCTCGGTCCAGCGGCCGGCGGCGGCG
>NZ_JBSGZP010000590.1:0-4697 GCF_053611065.1 Streptomyces sp. NPDC054840 | reverse complement strand
CGGTGGGGGCGGCCCGTGGCGGGACGCCGGAGAACCCCGGCACACCCGGTCGGCGGGCCCCACCTCGTACCCCCCAACAGGAGGCAAGATGCGCGTGATCCCGAGCAGGCGGACCCCGGCCGTGGCCGTGGCCGCGGCGGCCATGGTGGTGCTGGGGACGATCGCCGGACCGGCGCACGCCCACGCGGACCACGGCGGCACGAAGCCGTCGCTGCCGCGGGTGGCGGCCTCCGTCGAGACGCCCTCCCTCTTCGACGACGAGGCCGGCGGCAACGCGAACGCCGACGACCCGGCGATCTGGCGCAACGCCGAGGACCCCGACGCCAGCCTGGTCATCGCCACCGCCAAGGAGGGCGGCCTGCGCGTCTACGACCTGGACGGACGACAGGTGCAGTCCCTGCCGGCGCCCGCACCTCCGAGGGACGGCGACAAGCCCGGACGCTTCAACAACGTAGACCTGATCAGTGGACTCCGCTTCCCGGACGGCCGTCATGACGTGGCCGTCGTCTCCGACCGCGGCCGCGACCAGCTGCGCATCTACCGCATCGACCCGAAGCGGCCCACCGCCCCGCTGGTCGACGTCACCGACGGGGCGGCCGCCCCGCAGGTCTTCTCCACCGATCAGGACGAGGTCAACGACCAGCGGACCGCCTACGGCCTGGCCGCCTACACCGACCGCCGCAGCGGCCGCTCGTACGCGGTCACCAGCCGGCGCCACGCCACCGACCTCGCGCTGGCCGAACTGCTGCCGAACGCCAAGGGCGAAGTCGGCTACCGCACCGTCCGCACCACCTCGCTGCCCGCCTCCTTCACCCTGCCGAACGGCAACACCTGGACGCCGTGCGGCGAACCGGGCGAGCGGCCCCAGATCGAGGGCATGGTCGTCGATCCCGACACCGGTGACCTCTACGCCGGTCAGGAGGACGTCGGCATCTGGAAGCTCGACGCGGACCTGCGGTCCCCCGCCCGCCTCATCGAGAAGGTCCGCTCCTTCGGCGTACCCGGCACCTGGAACCCCGGGACGGAGGAGTGCGACGCGGGCGCGGACCCCGGCTTCGGCGGCCGGCACATCTCCGCCGACGTGGAGGGCCTGACCATCTGGCGCGACCCGGAGCGGCCCGGCCGCCGCGGCTACCTGCTCGCCTCCAGCCAGGGTGACGACACCTTCGCCGTCTTCGACCGCGAGCACGGCAACGCGTACGTCAGCGGCTTCCGCATCGGTGACGCCGCGAAGCCCGGCTCGCCGGACGGCTCGCAGGAGTGCGACGGCGCCGCCGTCACGAGCGCACCGCTGGGCAAGAGGTTCCCGAACGGCCTGCTGGTCGTCCAGGACGGCCACAACACTCCGGCGACCACCGGAGCCGACGGCCAGGCCCGTACCGACACCGACTTCAAGTACGTCGACCTGGGCCTCCTGAAGCGGGCCGCCCGCCTCTGACCCCGCCGCCGGGGACCGTGACCTGGGCGGCGCCGCGTTCGCCCAGGTCGATAGGATCGCCACCGCATACGACGGAAGGCGATCATGGCGGACAGTCCCCTCAGGCCCAGCTCGTTGATCAACACGGTCTACGGGGCGTTCCTGCGACGCCTCGGAGGCTGGATCTCCGTCGCCGACCTGATCACCCTGATGTCCGAGCTGGACGTGGACGGCCCGGCGGCGCGCTCGGCGATCTCCCGGCTCAAGAAGAAGGGCGTCCTCGAACCGGAACGCCGGGGCGCCACCGGGTACCGGCTCAGTCCGGGCGCGCAGCCGGTCTTCGACGAGGGTGACCGGCGGATCTTCGGCAGCCTGGAACCGGCGAAGCTGAGCGACGGCTGGGCCATGGCCGTCTTCTCCGTACCGGAGTCCGAGCGCTCCTACCGCTACCAGCTGCGCACCCGGCTGACCTGGCTGGGCTTCGGGAACATCGCCCCGGGCGTGTGGCTGGCGCCCGGCCGCCTCCTGGGTGACGCCCGCGACATGCTCGTCCGGCTCGGGCTCAGCGAGTACGTGCACCTGTTCGCCGCCGAGTACGCGGCCTTCAGCGATCTGCCCGGGACGGTCAGTTCGTGGTGGGACTTCCCGGCGATCGAGGAGCAGTACGCCGGCTTCACCGAGGCCTACGGCCCCGTCGCCGCGGGCCTGGCCGAGCAGCCCGCCATCGACGGCGCCGAGGCCTTCCGCCACTACGTCCCGATGCTCACCCAGTGGCGCCGTCTTCCCTACCTCGACCCCGGACTTCCCGCCGAGCTGCTCCCCGCGGACTGGAACGCGGTCGCCGCGCGGCAGATCTTCCAGCAGCTGAACGAGGTGCTCGCCCCGCCCAGCCTGCGCCACGTGCGGGAGGTCACCGGCCTGGCCGAGGCCTGAAGCGGAACTACTTCGCCGTCGGACGGTGCAGGCGCCGCCAGTACCCGGCGAGGTCGTCGACGGCGCCGGTGACCGCGTCCAGGCTCATCGTGGTCCGCACCTTGACCCGGCCGTACGGAGTCGGCCGCCGGCTCCTGCGAGAGCAGCTCGGCTAAGACCGCGAGGCCCATCAGCGGGTCCGCCGCTCGCGGCGACATCGGCGGTGAACCGCTGCTCGCCGTGCAGCCGGTCGGCCGACACCGGCCGAGGATACGTGCCCACGGGGAGCCCGGGCGCAAGGATGCGGTCATGACCGACATCTTCGCTTCACGGACCATCGACGTGACGACCGGGGACCGGGAGACCGTCCATGACCTGACCGACGCCTGTGCGTCGTTCCTCGGGGAGGTGGCGCGGGGCCGGAGCGGACTGCTCAACATCTTCACGCCGCACGCGACCGCCGGACTCGCCGTCATCGAGACGGGAGCGGGCAGCGACGACGACCTCCTGAAAGCCCTGGGATCCCTGCTGCCGGCCGACGACCGCTGGCGGCACCGGCACGGTTCCCCCGGCCACGGCCGGGATCACGTACTGCCCGCGATCGTCCCGCCCCACGCGACGCTGCCCGTGATCGACGGACTGCTGGAGCTCGGAACCTGGCAGTCCGTCACCCTCGTGGACACCAACCGGGACAACCCCCGTCGCCAGGTCCGCCTGTCCTTCTTCGGCCGCTGACCGCCCTGTGGGGTCACAGGGGTGAACACGTATCAATCATGACAGGTCAGAGGCCGTTTTCGTAGGACCAAGGGCACATCCGATTGCCCTTGTTCAGACCCCTGTGCGGCTTTCAGAATCACCGTCATGACTTACTCAGCGCACGCCGGTCACGACGCGGTACTCCGAGCCCGAGTTGCCCTCCTGGGATCACAGACCCTCCCCGCCCGGGAGGAGGTCGCCGCATATCGCGTGCTCGTTCAGGTGAGTCCGCTGGCGTATCTGCCGCTGCTGGCCGAGGCGTTGTACGAGTACAGCCGCCAGGACTTCGCCCATCTGCCCGAGACGGCGCTGGCCCTGCGGGCCGAGGCCGTCGCCGCCGCGCGCCGCATGTACGCGATGGAGCCGACCAGGGACCTCCTGCTCCGCAAGGCGCTGAACCGCTACCGGAAGCAGTTGGTGCTCATGGACCGCCGGGAGGAAAGCGAAGCAGTGGAGCGGGAGATGGCCCTGATGGCCTCCGGCGCCGGCGCGTAGCGACCCGGTGGCCGAGGGGCCGCGACTTCCGGTCCGGCAATGCCGGGCCCGCGGCCCCTCGTGCCGGATGATCGCAGGAGCCGGCGGAGCGGCCGGGGGAGGGGCACCGACGAGGGACCCGGAGAGCCGATGCGAGACCGAATTCCACTGCTGCCCGTCCTCGTGGCGGCGCTACTGGCCGCCGTTCCCGGCTGTGGCGGCCCCTCGGCCCTGCGCGGCTCACCGCCCGCGCCCTCCTCCGTACCGGCCACCGGCGACTTCTCCGGCCAGGTCGAGGTGGGCGGCGGCCGGCAGATCCATCTGAGCTGCAAGGGCAGCGGCAGCCCCACCGTCATCCTGGAATCCGGGCTGCACGACTCGTCCGACACCTGGACCTTCACCGACACCCGGCCGCCCGTACCGAAAGCCCCGGCGGTGTTCCCCGGTGTCGCGGAGTTCACCCGGGTCTGCGTCTACGACCGGCCCGGAACCGTCCGGTACGCCGACCCGTTGGCGCTCACCACCCGCAGCACGCCGCTCGACGGCACCCGCTCCCTCACCGCGATGGCCGACGACCTCGACAAGCTGCTGACATCCGCGCGCCTGCCGGGCCCCTACGTGCTGGTGGGCCACTCCTTCGGCGGGATGATCACCCGGCTGTACGCCCAGCGGCACCCCGGGAAGACGGCAGGCCTGGTCTTCGTCGACGCCTTCGGTACGGACCTCCGCGCACTCTTCGGCGCACGCTGGGCGGCGTACCGCACGCTGCTCGACAAGCCCGGCACGCCCTTCGACGCGCGACCCGCGTTCGAGAGGGTGGACATCGACGGCTCGATCGACTCCGTCACCGCCGCGCCGCCCCTGCCCACGGTCCCCATGGCCGTGCTCAGCAAGACGGAACCGTTCGCCGCCCCGCGCGGAACCCCGAAGGAGCTTCTGGACACCCTTGAGCGGGTCTGGCCCCAGGTCCAGCGGTCGCTGGTGGAGCTGGCGCCCCAGACCCCGCACTTGCTGGCCACCGGGAGCGACCACTACGTACAGGTGCATGATCCCGACCTGACGATCGGCGCCGTCCGGCTCGTCGTGGGCCGTGTCCGGGCTGAGCCGTAGACCCGCCCCGTGTGCCGGACATCCGGGC
>NZ_JBSGZP010000589.1:0-4701 GCF_053611065.1 Streptomyces sp. NPDC054840 | reverse complement strand
GCCTTCGGCGACCCGCCCCGGGAGCCCCACCTCGACCGGCACCTCACCGGCCAGCGGTGCCCCCAGCAGCCCGGCCACGGACTCCGGATCGAGGCCGCCCGGGCAGCGTCCCCGTACGACGACCCGCACGTCCCGGGCCACCATCCGCACCCCGGCCGCCACCCGGCCCGCGGCGGCCACCGACCGCAACTCGCCCGGCACCACCATCAACACCAGGTCGAGCTGGGCCAGCACCTCGGCCACGGCTTCGTCGACCCTCCGCGGGAGGTCGACCACCACCACCCCGCCCCGGCGGCGGGCGGCGGCCACCACGGACCGGATCGCGGCGGGCGGCACCACCACGCGGTCGCCGCGGTCCCAGCTGAGCACGCGAAGGTCGTGCAGCTCGGGCAGGGACTCCTCCAGCGCTCCGGCGCCCACCCGGCCCCGCGAGGCCACGAAGTCCGGCCAGCGCAGACCTTCGGCGCTCTCGCCCCCGAGCAGGACGTCCATGCCTCCGCCCAGCGGGTCGCCGTCGATGAGGATGGTCCGCTCTCCGGCACGGGCGGCCCGCACGGCGAGCGCACAGGCGAGGGTGGAGGCTCCGGCGCCGCCACTGCCGCCGATGACCCCCACGGCGAGCGCGGGCCGCCCGGCCCCCTCCACGACATCGGCGAGACGGTCGACGAGCCGGCTCTCGGCGTCGGGGAGCCGCAGCACCTCCTCGGCGCCGATCTCCACCGCCCGTTGCCACACCTCTGGGTCGTCCAGGTCCCGTCCGACGAGGAGCACCCCCGCCCTGCGCGGAGCCCCGCGCACCCGCCGGGCGGCGTCGTCGCCCACCAGCACGAGCGGCGCGGACTCCCATCCGGCGCTCCCGGTCCCGCCGCCCACCCCGACAGCGCCGCCCGGCTCGGGAACCGCATGGTGCACATGCGGCTCCGCACCGGCCGCGGCACACAGCCTCAGTAGATCGTCGAGCAGCAGCGGGTCCTCGGTGATGATCAGCGGCCGCCCGCCCCCGGGTGCGGATCCGGCCATGTTTCCGCCCCCCACGCCCGCCCCGACCCCTGTCCCCCTTCCGCCGACCACGGACTCCGGCGTTTCACACGACTTCGATCGGGCCACGATCTCCGCCCCCTTCTCACTGCAAATGCTTCCGCCACGGACTTCGCGGCTGGAATCACCGTGCAGCGATCAGGAAAAGAAAGTGGATCTTGACGGATAACTGTGGACAACCCATCCGTTGTGAATAACCCGGTCGCCCACTCAGGTGAGTTCCGGAGCGCGGCGGAACCACTACGCAGCGTCACGGGTTTGATGGGGTAAGGGCCTTCGCCGCGTCGGCCCCGCGCAGGAGGAGGGGCCGGAGGATGGTCACTTGGGGCCGAAGGCAGGGACGCGAACCGCGTCCGGACATGCGACGACCCCCGCCGGGGGGGAGAGCGGGGGTCGTCCCCACGGTCCGACTCGGGGGGGGAGGAGCCAGACCGGGTTAGCACGGTCGCGAACGATCCGTGACTTCCATGGTGTACCCGAGAGCCTTCTCAGGCAAACCCACGCGCCACACCTTACGCCGAATGGTGGGCGCATATGCTCGGGGCGTGGAAAATCAGCCCTTGCCGCACTCCTCGCCTCGCACCGCAGCCTTCTTCGACCTGGACAAGACGGTCATTGCGAAGTCGAGCACCTTGACGTTCAGCAAGTCCTTCTACCAAGGCGGCCTGATCAACCGGCGCGCCGTGTTGCGCACCGCGTACACGCAGTTCATCTTCCTGGCCGGCGGCGCCGACCACGATCAGATGGAACGGATGCGGGAGTACCTGTCCGCCCTGTGCAAGGGGTGGAACGTGCAGCAGGTGCGGGAGATCGTCGCCGAGACCCTGCACGACCTCATCGACCCGATCATCTACGACGAGGCCGCATCCTTGATCGAGGCCCACCACACAGCGGGCCGCGACGTGGTGATCGTGTCCACCTCCGGCGCGGAAGTCGTCGAGCCCATCGGGGAGATGCTCGGCGCGGACCGGGTCGTCGCCACCCGCATGGTCGTGGGTGAGGACGGCTGCTTCACCGGCGAGATCGAGTACTACGCGTACGGACCGACCAAGGCGGAGGCCGTACGCGAACTCGCGGAGTCCGAGGGGTACGACCTCACCCGGTGCTACGCCTACAGCGACTCGGCCACCGACGTCCCGATGCTCGAAGCGGTCGGACATCCGCACGCCGTCAACCCCGATCGGGCACTGCGGCGGGAAGCCGTGGCACGCGAATGGCCGGTCCTGGTCTTCAACCGGCCCGTGCGGCTGAAGCAGCGCTTTCCCGGACTGTCCATGCCGACCCGGCCCGCCCTGGTCGCCGCGGCGGCCGTAGGCGCGGCGGCGGCCACGGCCGGGCTCGTCTGGTACGCGAGCCGGCGCCGCGCCAGCGCCCTGGCGGCGGCCCGCTCTGCCTGAATGTCCCGACCCGCACCGATAAGACCTGCCCGGTTCGCCCTTCATCGTCCCGGAAAGTAAAAAATGGAGCCAGGGGTTTCGCATAGCTCCGAAGCGGAGTACAAATAAAGCAACGGCCCGCGAGACCAAAGAACATCCGAGAGGATCATCTTTAAAACGCAGCAAGGCCCACGGACCGAAGCATGAACGCCGAGCACCCACGCGACGTCGACCCGTCGATTACGGGCCAGCCGCACCAGGTAACGGGCAAAGACCCCGACCTGATGGGCAACTTTCGAGGACGCTTGGTAACTGGGCGTAAATGCCAGCGGCGACACCAGAGCAAGACGGTGTCGCCGCAACCCATGTCCGGGGCCGGAACGCCTCGGAGACGGGGCCGAACGGATGAAAACGGCAGGCTCAGGCCGCGCCGCGCTGCAGGGCTTCGCAGACCGCCGTCGACTCGCGGACACCCAGTTCGACCGCCCGGCCGCAGTGCGCGATCCAGGCGGACATGCCCTCCGCGGTCCCGGAGACATACCCCTCGAACGCGGCCAGATAGGCCTCGCTCCCCTGCTCCGCGTGGCCGACCTCCGCAGGGCAGATGGCCTTCGGGTCCAGACCGCTGTTGATCAGGACGATCCGCTCGGCCGCCCGTGCGACCAGCCCGTTGTACGAGGCGAACGGGCGCAGTGCGAGCAGTTCCCCGTGCACCACCGCCGCCGTGATCAGGGCCGGGGCGGAGCCGCCCGCGATGATCAGGCGGGACAGCCCGTCGAGGCGCCCCGCCACCTCCTCGGCGCTCGGCAGCGGGAGTCCGACCAGCGGCTCCGTCACCGGCTCGCCCGCCAGCCGGGGGCGGCCCACCACATCGCCGTCCGCCGTCGATCCGCACGCCACCAGGTGCAGCCGCGCCAGGACCCGGAGCGGGGACTGCCGCCAGATGCTCAGCAACTGACCGGCCTCCGCCGTGAGCCGCAGCGCCGCGCCCACCGTCAGCGCCTCAGGCTCCGACCCGAAGTCGGTCCGGCGGCGCACCTCCTCCAGCGCCCAGTCCGCACCGGACAGCGCCGCGCTGCCGCGGGCGCCGCGCAGAGCGGCCTCCGAGGTGATCTCACCGCTGCGGCGGCGCATCACCCGGTGCCCGTAGACGCGGTCCACGGCCTTGCGTACGGAATCCACGGACTCGGCGACACCAGGCAGCCCGGCCAAGGGGGCCAGCGGGTCAGAAGCGCTACTCATAAGCAGGGAGCCTACGCACTGCGCACCCCTGGCACCGACCCCTCCTTGGAGTGGTCTTCTTCACTCGCCTTGACAGCACAGTGCGATCGAACCGCTACGCTTGGTGAACATGAAGATCGCTTTCGTAGGAAAGGGCGGCAGCGGCAAGACGACCCTGTCCTCCCTCTTCATCCGCCACCTCGCCGCCAACGAAGCCCCTGTCGTCGCGGTGGACGCCGACATCAACCAGCACCTGGGCGCCGCGCTCGGCCTCACCGAGGAGGAGGCCGCCGAACTGCCCGCCCTCGGCGCGCACCTGCCCCTGATCAAGGAGTACCTGCGGGGTTCCAATCCGCGCATCGCGTCCGCCGACGCGATGATCAAGACCACCCCGCCCGGCCGCGGCTCGCGCCTGCTGCGCGTCACCGAGGACAACCCGGTGTACGAGGCCTGCGCGCGAACGGTCCTGCTCGACGGTGAGCCCGTACGCCTCATGGCCACCGGGCCGTTCACCGAGGCCGACCTGGGCGTGGCCTGCTACCACTCCAAGGTCGGAGCGGTCGAGCTCTGCCTCAACCACCTGGTCGACGGCCCGGACGAATACGTGGTCGTCGACATGACGGCCGGCTCGGACTCCTTCGCCTCGGGCATGTTCACCCGCTTCGACGTGACCTTCCTGGTCGCCGAACCGACCCGCAAGGGCGTCTCCGTCTACCGCCAGTACAAGGAGTACGCACGGGACTTCGAGGTCGCGCTCAAGGTCATCGGCAACAAGGTGCAGGGACCCGAGGACATCGAGTTCCTCCAGGACGAGGTGGGCGAGGACCTGATGGTCACCGTCGGGCACTCCGACTGGGTGCGGGCGATGGAGAAGGGCCGCCCGGCCCCCTTCGAGCTGCTGGAGGCGTCCAACCGGTTCGCCCTCCAGGAGCTCCAGGACGCCGCCGACGACTCGTACGCGCACCGCGACTGGTCCCGGTACACGGAGCAGATGGTGAGTTTCCACCTCAAGAACGCGCAGAGCTGGGGCAACGCCAAGACCGGGGTCGACCTGGCGGACCAGGTC
>NZ_JBSGZP010000588.1:0-4713 GCF_053611065.1 Streptomyces sp. NPDC054840 | reverse complement strand
GCCATGGGCCGGGGCGCGTTTCCACGCGATCGACCAGAGGAAGTAAGGACAGGGTTGCCTAATCGATCAACAGTGCATATTTAAGGGCGAGTTGGTTGTTCGCCACCCCCGCGTGACCGTTTTGTCTATCGACAGCGCGCCGTGGAATCAGCTTAGCTTTACCTAAGTCCGGTCGAGGCTGCGTCGGTGTGCCGACCCGACCGGGCGGTGGCGGGCGCCACCGGCCATGCCACCCCCGGTGGACCGAAGGGATGACGTAGAGCGACATGGGCGCGATCGCAGTGGAACGCCCTGTGCCCAGGGGCGTGACGGAGGCCCGTAGGCGGCGGGTCGTGGGCTCGGTCACCCTGGTGCTGGTCCTTCTGGCCGTCATGGTGGTGTCGCTGGCCGTCGGCGCGCGGGCGCTGACGCCCGCCGAGGTGTGGCGCGGGTTGTCGTCGGCGCCGGACCCTGACCAGCGGCTCACCGAGATACGGCTCATCGTGCGGACCGTACGGGTGCCGCGCACGGTGCTCGCGCTCGTGGCGGGCGTGGCACTGGGGGTCGGCGGGGCGCTGATCCAGGGGTACACGCGCAATCCGATCGCCGACACGGGCCTGCTGGGCGTGAACTCCGGCGCCTCGTTCGCCGTGGTGCTGGTGATCGCCCTGTTCGGGTTCGCCGGCCCGTTCCCGTACGTGTGGTTCGCCTTCCTGGGCGCCGCGGTCGCCGGCGTCGTCGTCTTCGGGCTGGCGAGCATCGGCCGGGGGGCCGGCAACCCGCTGACCCTCGCACTGGCCGGACAAGGGGTCACGGTGTTCCTCGCCGCGATGACCACGGCGGTAGCGCTGTCCGACAAGGCCTCGCTGAACGCCCTGCGCTTCTGGAACGCGGGCTCGGTGGCCGGTGTCGGGTTCGACGTCATCCGGCCCGTGATCGCGTTCATCGCCGTCGGGCTGGTGCTCGCGCTGATCACACTGCCCGCTCTCAACCTGCTCAACCTCGGTGACGACGTCGCGCGGGGGCTGGGGGTGAACATCGTGCTGAGCCGGACCGTCGGCATCGCCGCCATCACCCTCCTCGCGGGAGCCGCGACGGCGGCGTGCGGCCCCATCGCCTTCCTCGGCCTGATGGTGGCCCACATGGCCCGGTACCTGACCGGGCCGGACTACCGCTGGCTGGTGCCGTACGCGGGCCTGCTCGGCGCCATCGTCCTGCTGGTCTGCGACATAGCGGGGCGTCTGCTGGTGCGGCCGGGGGAGTTGGACGCGGGGGTCGTCGTGGCCCTCCTCGGGGCTCCGTTCTTCGCGGCCCTGGTGTGGCGCGGAAAGTTCAAGAGCGCATGACCGGAACCGAGGTGAAGGCAGCGGTGACGCCGGGCGTGCGGCTCGGCCCCGTCTCGTTCGTCTGGCGGCCGTGGGTCGTGTGCGTCACGCTGCTGCTGGCTGCGGCGACCTTCCTCGTGTTCTGCGTGTCCATCGGCGTCGGGGACTTCCCCATCGGCCTGTTCCGCGTGATCGCCACGGTCCTGGGCGGGGGCGAGCAGGTCGACAGGTTCGTGATCATGGACCTGCGGATGCCGCGGGCCCTGGCCGGTCTCGTGGTGGGCGTCGCGCTCGGAGTGTCGGGGGCGATCACCCAGTCGATCGCGCGCAATCCGCTGGCCAGCCCGGACATCCTGGGGATCACCGGCGGCGCCGGCGCGGTCGCGGTGTTCCTGGTGACGGTGTCGGGCGGGACCGCCGCGGCGGTCGTCGACTCCGTGGGCCTGTCCGGGGCGGCGCTCGCGGGCGGCCTCGGCACGGGTCTCCTCGTCTACTTCCTGGCGTGGCGGCGCGGGATCGACGGCTTCCGGCTCATCCTCATCGGCATTTCGGTGAGCGCCGTGACGGAGGCGGTCACGACCTGGCTGCTGGTCACGGCCGACATCAGGGACGTCGCCCGGGCCCAGGCCTGGCTGGTCGGCTCGCTGGACAACCGCTCGTGGGACGACGTGGGGGTGGCGCTCTGGTGCACCTTGGTCCTCATGGCCGTCGTGACGGTGGTCGCGTTCCAGTTCAAGCCGCTGCACCTCGGTGACGACGTGGCCGCGGGCCTCGGCGTCCGGTACGCGAGGGTGCGCGCGGTACTGCTGCTGTGCGCGGTGCTGCTGGCCGGCGTGGCGGTGAGCGCGGCCGGCCCGGTCCCGTTCGTCGCGCTGGTGGCGCCCCAGGTGGCGATGCGGCTGGCGAAGTGCCCGACACCGCCGATGGCGGCCTCCGGGACGGTCGGGGCCCTCCTGCTGATCGGCGCGGACCTGGTCGCCCGTACGGCACTGCCGATCACCCTCCCGGTCGGTGTGGTGACCGCCGTGATCGGCGGTCCCTTCCTCGTCCATCTGCTGGTGCGGGCCAACCTCCGCTGACCGGCATCCTTCGGACTCCGGACCTCGGACTCCGGACCTCGGACCTCGGACCGTCAGACCCGCGGACCTTTCAGACATGCCTACTGCAAGGGGAGTTGTGGCCGTGACGCAGATCGCCGAAATCGAGTCGGACGGGGACGAGGCCGCACGGCTGGCGGCCAGAGGGGTCACGGTCGGGTACGGCGGCCGGGTCGTCATCGACGACCTCCACGTCTCGATCCCGCCGCGGGTGATCACCACGATCATCGGCTCCAACGGATGTGGGAAGTCGACCCTGTTGCGGACCCTGTCCCGGCTGCTCAAACCGACCAGCGGATCGGTCGTGCTCGACGGCGAGGACATCGGCCGGCTCAGGACCAGGGACGTGGCCAGGAAGCTCGGCCTGCTGCCGCAGGCGCCAGTGGCGCCGGAGGGGCTCACGGTGGCCGATCTCGTCGCCAGGGGCCGTCATCCGCACCAGAGTTGGCTGCGGCAGTGGTCCTCCGACGACGCCGACGTCGTGGCGCGGGCCCTGGCCATGACCGGGGTCTCCGACCTGGCCGACCGCCCGGTCGACGCGCTGTCCGGCGGACAGCGGCAGCGGGTCTGGATCTCGATGACGCTGGCTCAGGGCACCGACCTGCTGCTGCTGGACGAGCCGACCACCTATCTGGACCTGGCACACGCGATCGACGTGCTCGACCTCGTGGACGACCTCCACGAGTCGGGATGCACGGTGGTCCTGGTGCTGCACGACCTCAATCTGGCCACCCGCTACAGCGACAACCTCATCGTGATGAAGGCCGGTTCGATCCTTGCGCAGGGTCATCCCCGTGACGTGATCACCGCTGAGTTGTTGTACGAGGCGTTCGGGCTGCGCGCCAAGGTGATCGACGACCCGGTCGGGGACCGGCCGCTCATCGTGCCCATCGGGCGAACCCACGTGCACACCCCTTAGGTCAAACAAAGTTACGTCGCAAGTAAGGCTAGGCTAGCCTCACTTGGGCGCGGTAGGGTTTGGCTGCCCTCGGGCGGAACGGCAATGGACGGCACGAAAGCAAGGGATTGCGGATGCTTCTCCATCGATCGACACGTAGGAAGCCCTGGCAGCGATTGGCGGCCGGAGTGTCCGCCGCGACCCTCGGTGTCGGCCTTCTGGCCGGATGCGGTTCCGATGCGGCGGACCGGGCCGACGAGAAGAGCGACAACGCCCCGGCCGCCGCAGGCGCCTTCCCGGTCACCGTGGAGCACGCTTTCGGATCGACCGAGGTGGAGAAGGCCCCCAAGCGGGTCGTCTCGGTCGGCTACACCGACGACCAGGCCATCCTGGCGTTCGGCATCAAGCCGGTCGGCATGGTCGACCAGTACCCGAACCCGCCGGGCACCTCCCCCGACATCAACACGCAGTGGCCGTGGGTGAAGGAGCAGTGGGGCGACAGCCGCCCCGAGGTCATCATGAACAACGGTGACGCCGGCCCGAACTACGAGAAGATCGCGGCCCTGCGGCCGGACCTGATCATCGCGGTGTACTCCGAGATCGACGAGGCCGGCTACGAGAAGCTCTCCAAGATCGCCCCCACCGTGGGCCGCACCAAGGACGAGAAGGAGCCGTTCAGCGCTCCCTGGCAGGACAACGCCGTCCACATCGGCAAGGCGCTCGGTCAGGAGGCCAAGGGCACCGCACTGGTGAAGGGCATCCAGGACAAGCTCGACGCGGCCAGGAAGGCGCACCCCGAATTCGCGAACCAGACCGCCGTCCCGCTGTCCTGGTACAAGGATTCGGTGGCCCCGTTCACCACCACCGACGTGCGCGGCCGGCTGGTGACCGGCATCGGCTACAAGGGTCAGACCGAGATCGACAAGATCGCGGACGGCAAGTTCTACACCACGCTCTCCCCGGAGCGCATGGACCTCGTCGACGTCGACCGCATCTTCGTCATCGCCGACAAGGCGGACCAGGAAGCCCTGAGGAAGTTCCAGCTGTTCACCAACCTGAACGCGGTCAAGAACGGCAAGGTCTCCTACCTCCTCGACAGCGAGGGCCCGGCCGTCGGCGCGGCCATGTCCCAGGGAACCCTGCTCTCCCTGCCGTACGCCATCGACGAACTCGTCAAGTCGGCCGGTCAGGTGTGAGCACCACCGCCACGCGCGTCGCCCCGTCGACCCTGCGCACGACGAGCGGACGCGAGGCCGGCCGCTGGGTCGCGGCACACTGCCGCGAGGTGCCGTGGCTGACCTTCGCCACCGTGTTCACCACGGTGGCGGGGGCGGCCCTCCAGGTGCTCCCGCTGCTCCTGCTCGGCCGCGTCGTCGACGGGGTGCTCGCGGGCGGACCACGCTCGATCCTGGTC
>NZ_JBSGZP010000587.1:0-4742 GCF_053611065.1 Streptomyces sp. NPDC054840 | reverse complement strand
TTTCGTCTGCTGTGGGCCGTCAGGCCTTCGGCCCCTTGGCGGCGGCCTCGGCCGCCTCCTTGGCCTCCCACTCCGCGATCACATTGATCGGCGGCGGCGCCTTCGCCAGGAAGACCCAGGTGAAGTACACGGCGAGCACCATCGGCGGGAGCTTCAGCGCAATCAGCACCCAGCCCAGCTGCGTCGCGTCACCCCACCAGTACAGCGGGAAGAGGATCGCGTACTTGGCGAGGAAGATCAGGCCCCAGGCCAGGCTGGCCTTGACGTACGCCTTCTTGCGCCCGGGGTTGCGGGTGCGCCAGGACAGGTTCTCCTTGAACACCGGCCCCAGGATCACGCCGAGCAGGGGGAAACCCACCAGCGCCGAGAGCGTGAAGGCCACGCCCAGCCCCGCGCCGTAGATCATGCCGGGCAGGTAGAAGCCCTTCGCGTTGTCCGTGAAGAGGGCGAAGGCCACACCCACGCCCACGCCGAAGACACCGCTGAAGGCGTGCTTGACGGTGTCCTTGCGGGCGAGCCGCACGATCACCAGCAGGACCGCGAGGGCGCCCGCCGCGATCGCGGACATCTTCACGTCCTTGTTGATCGTGTAGATCATCACGAAGAGCAGGCCCGGGAGCATCGTCTCCACGGTGCCCCGGATGCCGCCGAAGGCGTCGAAGAGCGCCGCCTGGGTCACGGCCTTCTGGTCCTCGGAAGGGGCGGCGGCATGGCGCGGCCCTGCCGGTTCCGGGGTGGTCGGTTTGTCGAGTGACGTCACCGGTCAGTGCTCCTGTCCGAGCGGGCGGAGTTCGTACTTCGGGTTGAAGAGCACCCGACGGCCGTGGGTCATGGAGATGCGCCCCGAGGCGATCATGCGTCGGCCGGGCTCGATTCCCACGATCGAGCGACGCCCGAGCCAGACCACGTCCAGCGGGGCCGAGCCGTCGAAGAGCTCGGCCTCCAAGGCGGGAACGCCCGCGCGCGGCCGAAGGGTGACCGTACGCAGGGTCCCGGTCACCTTGACTATCTGACGGTCGTGGCAGTCGCAGATCCGCGTACACCCCGCGGCTTCTGCGTCCTCCTGCAGCTCCGCCGAATGCAGCTCCTCCTGGGAGGTGGACAGCCGCTCAATCATCCGGCGGAACCGGCCCGCAGGCCTGGCCGGCTTCGCGGGCTTCTCGGGACGCGGTTCAGCACTCATACAGGAAGCGTACCGGCGCGCCCTCTACCGCTCGAAGCGGTATCCCATGCCCGGCTCGGTGATGAAGTGCCGCGGGTGCGAGGGGTTCGCCTCCAGTTTGCGCCTCAGTTGGGCCATGTAGACCCGCAGATAGTTCGTCTCGGTGCCGTACGAGGGCCCCCAGACCTCCTGGAGCAGTTGCTTCTGGCTGACCAGCTTGCCGCGGTTGCGGACCAGGACCTCCAACAGGTGCCACTCGGTGGGCGTCAGCCGTACGTCGCGTCCCTCGCGCACGGCCTTCTTGGCGGCCAGGTCCACCGTGAAGTCGGCCGTCTCCACGATCACCTCGCCCTCACCGGAGCCCGCGGCCGGCTCGGCCCGGCGGACGGCGGCGCGCAGCCGCGCCAGCAGCTCGTCCATGCCGAAGGGCTTGGTGACGTAGTCATCGGCGCCCGCGTCCAGCGCCTCGACCTTCTCGTCGGAGCTGTGCCGGGCGGACAGGACGAGGATCGGTACCCGGGTCCAGCCGCGCAGGCCCTTGATCACCTCGACCCCGTCCATGTCGGGCAGTCCGAGGTCGAGGACGACCACGTCGGGACGGCGGGCGGCCGCGAGCTCCAGTGCGCTCGCGCCGTCGGCCGCGGCGTCGACCTCATACCTGCGCGCCTTCAGGTTGATCACAAGGGCTCGGACGATCTGCGGCTCGTCTTCCACCACGAGCACCCGGGTCATCGAGGTCCTGCCTTCTGTCGCGTCATCCGATCACGGTCGTGATCACGTTCTGTCGGTGCCATGGGTTCCGGAGGTCTCAGAGGTTCCCTCGGTCGCGTCGTCCCGCCCGTCCCCGCCTCGGCGTCCCCGACCCCGCCCACGCCCCCGCCCCCGCCCGCGTCCACGCCCGCGCTCGCGTCCACCGTGGCGCGTGCCGCCGCCCGGCCGCCGGGCACCGCGCGCAGGGTGAGCACCATGGTCAGCCCGCCCCCGGGGGTGTCCTCGGCCGTCAGGGTGCCGTCCATGGCCTCGGCGAACCCGCGGGCGACGGCGAGCCCGAGGCCCACGCCGACCCCGCGCGGGGCGTCCCCGTACCGCTGGAAGGGGGCGAAGATCCGGTCCTTGGCCTCGGCGGGCACGCCCCTCCCGCGGTCGACGACCCGGACCTCGACCCGTTCGCCGAGGCAGCTGGCCGCCACCAGGACGGGCTCCCCCGCCGGGCTGTACTTGACGGCGTTCTCCACCACGTTGGCCACGGTGCGCTCCAGCAGCCCCGGGTCCACCGCCACCATCGGCAGCGTCTCGGGCACGTCCAGCAGCACGCTGTCCTCCGGTACGCCGCCCAGCGCCATCGGGACCACCTCGTCGAGGTCGATCTCCCTGATAAGTGGAGTGACGGTGCCGGTCTGCAGCCGGGACATGTCGAGCAGGTTGCCCACCAGGTGGTCGAGGCGGTCCGCCCCGTCCTCGATGCCTTCGAGGAGCTCGGCCCGGTCCTCCTCGCTCCACTCCACGTCTGTGGAGCGCAGGGAGCTCACGGACACCTTGATGGAGGCCAGCGGCGTACGGAGGTCATGGCTGACGGCGGCCAGCAGCGCGGTGCGGATCCGGTTGCCCTCGGCCATGCGGCGGGCCTCCTCGGCCTCGCCGATCAGCCGCTGGCGGTCCAGCACCACGGCCGCCTGCGCCGCGAAGGCGCCGAGCACCCGGCGGTCCTCGGCGGGCAGCACCCGGCCGGACAGGGCCAGTGCCATGTCGTCCCCGATGGGCATGTCCACGTCGGCGTCCTCCGGCCGTGCGACGGGGCTGGGGCCCACGCTGCCGGCCGGTTTCCACGGCTCCACGTCGTTCGCCCGCTCCAGCAGGGCCACGGACTCCATGGCGAAGGTCTCGCGCACCCGCTCCAGCAGCGCGTCCAGCGTGGTCTCGCCGCGCAGCACGCTGCCGGCCAGGAACGAGAGGATCTCGGACTCGGCGCGCAGCCGGGCCGCCTGGTGGGTGCGCCGGGCGGCCAGGTCCACCACGGAGGCCACGGAGACGGCGACCCCGAAGAAGACGGCGATGGCGACGACGTTCCTGGGGTCGGACACCGTGAACCGGTGCAGCGGTGGCGCGAAGAAGTAGTTCAGGAGCAGCGAGCCGAGGGCGGCGGAAGCCAGGGCCGGCCAGAGCCCGCCGAGCAGCGCGGCCGCCACCGTCAGCGACAGGAAGAGCAGCATGTCGTTGGCGAGGCCGAGGTCCGCGTCGACGTGCGTGAGCAGCAGGCACAGCAGTACGGGGAGGAGGGTCCCCACGACCCAGCCGGCGATGATCCGGGTTCGTCCGAGCCGGGCCGCCGAGCGCACCACGGGCAGGCCGCGGCCCTTGGCGACGTGCTCATGCGTGACGATGTGCACGTCGAGGTCGGGCCCCGAGTCGCGGGCGACGCTCGCGCCGACGCCGGGCCCGAAGACGTACTGCCACGAGCGGCGGCGGCTGGAGCCGAGCACGATCTGGGTGGCGTTCACCCCGCGTGCGAAGGCCAGCAGGGCGTCGGGGACGTTGTCGCCGATCACATGGTGAAACGTTCCGCCCAGGTCCTCGACCAGGGTCCGCTGGACCGCGAGCTCCTTCGGCGAGGCGGCGGTCAGGCCGTCGCTGCGGGCGATGTAGACCGCCAGGATCTCGCTGCCCGAGCCCTTGGCGGCCATCCGCGAGGCCCGCCGGACGAGCGTGCGACCCTCCGGCCCGCCGGTGAGCCCGACGACGATCCGCTCCCGCGCCTGCCAGGTCGAGCGGATACCGTGCTCACCCCGGTACTTCTGGAGGTACTCGTCCGCCCGGTCGGCCACCCACAGCAGCGCCAGCTCGCGCAGTGCGGTGAGGTTGCCCGGCCGGAAGTAGTTGGACAGGGCCGCGTCGACCTTCTCGGGCTTGTATATGTTCCCGTGGGCCATCCGCCGGCGCAGTGCCTGCGGGGACATGTCGACCAGTTCGACCTGGTCGGCCCGGCGGACCACCTCGTCCGGCACGGTCTCCCGCTGCCGCACCCCGGTGATCGACTCGACGACGTCCCCGAGCGACTCCAGGTGCTGGATGTTCACGGTGGACACGACGTCGATGCCGGCCCGCAGCAGCTCCTCCACGTCCTGCCAGCGCTTGGCGTTGCGCGAGCCGGGCACATTGGTGTGCGCGAGCTCGTCCACCAGCGCCATGGCGGGCCTGCGGGCGAGGAGCGCGTCCACGTCCATCTCGGTGAAGGCGGCACCCCGGTAGGTCAGGGCCCTGCGTTCCACCTGTTCGAGGCCGTGGAGCATGACCTCCGTCCGCGGCCGGTCGTGATGCTCGACGAAGCCGACGACGCAGTCCGTGCCCCGTTCCATCCGACGACGGCCCTCGGAGAGCATCGCGTAGGTCTTGCCCACACCGGGTGCCGCGCCGAGGTAGATCCTGAGCTTGCCGCGTCCCATGGGCCCATTCTCCGGGACGTCCACGCCGCGCACGCACCGATACGCGCCCAGGCGCCGATCCCTGACGGATCCCTGACACCCGCTGGGACGCGGAGAAGCCGCTGGGACGCGAGAAGCCGGTGGGCCCCACCCCGAAGGAG
>NZ_JBSGZP010000586.1:0-4744 GCF_053611065.1 Streptomyces sp. NPDC054840 | reverse complement strand
CGTGCACGCCGACCGGCGTGCAGGCGGTGGCGACGCGCCGGCGAGGGCGGTGGCAGGAGCGGGAGCGGCCGGGTGCGGAATCCGTATGCGGTACGTCAAGACCTCACCAGGGCGGGTGCCTCCTGCCCCCGCCGTGGGCAGGCTGCAGGTGGCGACAGCCGATCGGCCGGCTGGTTCTGGTCACGTCCGGACTGGAGGCACCACATGCCCGGGTACCGACTCCACGACCGTGCCGCGCTGTTCGGGGCCCTGGTGGTACCCCTCCTCGTGGCGCTCGCGCTCGTTCCCTTCCGCACCCACCTCTCCCCGGCGAACGAGGCCCTGGTCCTGGCCGTCGCCGTGATCGCGATCGCCGCCTCGGGTACGCGGTCCGCCGCGGCCCTGGCCGCGCTCTCCGCGGCGGCCTGGTTCGGCCTTCTCCTCCTCACCAGGCCCTACCAGCGGTTCACCATCGCCGACCGGGACGAGATCCGGACGGCCGTCCTGCTGCTGGCCGTCGGGCTGATCGTCGCGCACCTGGCCTTCCGTGCCCGCAGGCTGGAGGCGGTCGTGGTCACCCGGGCCGCGCACCTGTCCAGCCTCCAGGGCACCGCCCGGCTGACCGAGCGGGGCGGATCACCGGACGCGGTGGTCGAGTTCGTCCGCCACGAGCTCATCGGCCTGCTGGGGCTCCGCGGCTGCCGTTTCGAGTACGGGACCCTGATCGGGCACCGGCCGCGGCTGGAGCACGACGGCGGCCTGCGGCCGCGCCGCGGCGGCGAGGTCACCGGGTACGCCGACTGGCCGGACGGCGAGACCGAGCTGCGGGTCGTCGGCGGCGGTCACTACTACGGCCGCTTCCTCCTCGACCCCTTCCCCGGCCACCGCCTGCCGCCCGAGGACGCCCGCTCGGTGGCGATCGCGCTGGCCGCGCTGGCGGGCGCCGCGCTGGACACGGCGGGGATGTCCCACCAGCGCTGAGTCCGGCTCACGGGGCGCGGCGGTGGACGCGGGCGAGGATCAGGACCGTGTCGTCGGTCGGCGGTTCGGGCAGCAGGCCGGCCAGGATACGGTCCGCCATGTCCTCCAACGGCCTTTCTCCGTCGACAAGTTCGGCGCGCAGGGCGTCCAGGCCCACCTCGATGTCCTGTCCCCGGGCCTCAATGAGGCCATCCGTGTACAGGGCGAGCGTCGCGTTCTCGGGCAGTTCGATCTCGGTGCTCCGGAACGGACAGCCGCCGACGCCCAGCGGGACTCCGAGGACCTCGTCGACCGTCTGCACCGTGCCGTCCGGCCGGAGCACCAGGGGCGGGGGGTGGCCGGCGCTGGCGATGCGAGCGCGTCCACTGCGGGGGTCGTAGACGAGGTACAGGCAGGTCGCGAGCTCGATACCGGCCTCCTGGGCACACGTGTCGAGTTCGGTGAGCAGGTCGGCGGGCTCACCGTCGTGGCGGGCCAGGGCCTTGGTGGTGATGCGGAGGTAGCCCATGGCGGCGGCGGCGGACACCCCGTGCCCCATCACATCGCCCACGACGAGGACGACCCGGCCGTCGGGCAGGTTGATCACGTCGTACCAGTCACCGCCGACCTCGGTGATCCGGCTGCCGGGCACGTACCGGTGGGCGACGTCCACGTACGGGGTGGCCGCCAGCGCCGTGGGCAGCAGGGCACGCTGCAGGGTGAGGGCGATGTCCTGGACCCGGCTGTAGAGGCGGGCGTTGTCCAGGCAGATCGCGGCGCGCGAGGCGAGTTCGCCGGCCAGGCTGACGTCCTCCTCGGAGAAGGGCGGACGGGCGGCGGACCGGCCGAACATGGCGATGCCCTGGACGGTGCCCCGGGCGATGAGCGGGGCGACGAGGATGCAGGCCACCCCGCTCTCGCCCATGATCCTCGTGCGTGCCTCGCTGACGACGGTGCGGGCCAAAAACTCCTCGTCCACCACGGCCGAGATGGCGCGGCCGGTGCTCAGCATGTCGTGGATGACGGAGCCAGGCGGGTACCGGACCTTCTCCACCCCGCTCACGAGTTCGACGGCCGGAGCCGGCAGGGTCGTCCCGGAGGCGATGCGGCGGGTGAACAGCGGCCGCCCCGGATCAAAGTCCTCCGTCTCGTCCATCCATTCCACGATCTCGACGACGGAGCCGTCGCAGAAGTCCGGCATCGACGCGTCGACGAGTTCCTGGGCGGTGAGGTTCACGTCCAGGGTGGTCCCGATCCGGGTGGAGGCCCCGTCGAGGATGGCCAGCCGGCGACGGCTGGCGGTGGCTTCCAGGATGGCCCGTTCCCGGTCCGTCACGTCGATCATCAGCCCGCCCACGCCGGAGCGGGTGCCGACGGCCCGGCTCAGCGGGAAGAAACTGACGGACCGGACCTGGTCGCGGTCCGGATGCCCGCGTGGGCGCACGCCGACCAGTGTCCCCACGACGGGCGCGCCGCCTTGGGCGACGGCGCGGAGCATACGCTCGTACTCACCGCCGTCGGACATGATCATGATGTCGTCCATGCGCCGCCCCAGGTGGGCCTCGATCGGCAGGCCGTCCATGTCGGCGAGCGCCTGGTTGAGGTGGATGTACCGCAGGTCCTCGTCGATCATGACCAGGCCGATGGGGCAGGTCTCGAAGAGGGCGTCGAGGAAGGCGAGATTGGTCTTGACCCGGTCGAGTTCGTCACTGCGGCTCGACAGGACCATCACCACCGAGGGGCCCCCGGATCCGGTGACGGCGAAGGACCGGAAGCCGCAGTCGAAGGCCGTGCCGTCGCGGTGCCGGGCCTTCAGCCTGCCCCGCCAGTAGCCCTGCGTACGTCCTTGTTCCGTCAGCCGGGCGCACGACGCGGAGGCGCCGCGGGAGGCATCGGCGAAGAGGAGGGCGCCGGGCCGGGTGAGGACGGCGCCGGGTTCGTACCCGAAGAGGTCACGAGCGCCGGGCCCCCAGTAGCAGACGCGGTCGTGCTCGTCGATGCCGAGGACGGCCACGGGCACGCGCTCCAGCAGCGGCCCGGGCTCGGACCAGATCGGGCCCTGGGTCTCCTCGCCCCCCGGCCGAGCCGATGGCACGAGACGCCCCCTTCCGCACGCCGTACCCTCACATCATCGTGCGGACACGTCGTAGGGGCACGCCGAGCGCCGCACGACGCCTTGCACGAGCCGTGAGGGTCGCTCCTCGCCGTACAGGCGACGCACGAGCAGAACCGGCATGCACCGGACAGAACCCGCGATTCACCCAGCGTCCACCAGGGCTGAAGACGCATTCATCTCTTGTGTGATCACCGTGACGGCCCACGCCCGGGCAGCGCGCTCCGTGCAGCCCCCGCGCGCCGACATCGGTGTCCGGCGCGCGCGGCTTGGCCGACCGCACCCGTACATCGTGGCGCTGCGGCGGCCCGTGTTTCGACACCCCGGCACCTGCCGGGCCGGGCGGACTCCAGCATGATCGATGCTCCACCTTCCTTCGATCACGGGAGTCCGGCCCCATGTCCGACATCAGCGTGCGTTCCGCACGGGACGGCGACTTCGCCCAGTGGCGCGTCCTCTACCGCAGCTACGCCGACTTCTACGGGGTGGAGCAGACGGAGGAGGCGGCAGCCACGGTGTGGTCATGGGTGACCGACCCCGGACACGAGGTCGACGCCCTGGTGGCCGAGGACACCGAGGGCCGGCTGCTGGGCCTCGCCCACTACCGTCCGTTCACGCGCCCGCTCTCCGCGACGGTCGGCTGCTTCCTCGACGACCTGTTCGTGGCACCGCGGCACCGCGGCTCGGGCGCCGCGGACCTCCTGCTCGGCGCACTGCGCGAGCTCGCGGCCGAGCGGGGCTGGAGCGTGGTCCGCTGGATCACCGCCGATGACAACCACCGCGCACGGTCCAAGTACGACCAGGTCGCCGAGCGCACCATGTGGGTCACCTACGACATGGCCCCCTGAGCCCCTGCCCGCACCGCGGCCCCGGAGCACCGCCCTGCCCCGCGCCCGGGAGCACGCACGGGCTCTGCGCCCGCCGCGGCGGCCGTGGGCGGCGGGCGGCCGACAGCAGCCGGACATCGGCGAGACCGGTGCGCGGCGGCGCCACGGGCGAACGGCCGCGACCGCTCGGTCCCATGGCCCAGCGCTCCCTTCCTCCGGGGTCCGACCCACGGCCCGGGACCGAGCAGGGGGTGTCGCCGTGGTGAGCGGAACGGGGTCAGACCGGAAGGTCCATCAGGAGCAGGGGAGCCGTGGTGGGTCGGGGGGATCCTCCGGCGGGTTCGAGGGTGAGGCCGAGCGCGGCGGCGTCGGCGGTGTCACCGTCGATGAGGACGGTGCCGTCCTGGTGGATGAAACCGGCCGGGCCCATCGTGCCGTCGTGGTCGAGCCAGAGCTGGTAGGTCGTGCCGGGGTGGGTGGCGTCGGTCCCGTGGCCCTCGCCCCGCCGGGGCGGGGAGAGGGAGCCGTCGCTGACGCAGATGCCCGCCCGGCCGCGGTCCAGGCTGATGGTGAGCGCGTACGGGGGCAGGGCGTGCCGGACCGCGTTCGTGACGAGCTCGGAGGCGATCAGCAGGATGTCGCAGGCGGTCTCCTGTGGGCAGCGCACGGGCTGCAGGGCGAGGGTGCGCGCGGCGCTGCGGCGGGCCTCCCCGGCGGCCTGCGGTCCTGACGGCAGTGGGTGGTGCACGGTCCTCGGCCGCGCCGGGGATGCGCTTGCGGTGTCCATCACGATTCCTCGCTGTGCGAGCGGTCCCGGTCGCTCCGGGCCGGACCGGACCGGGGCCGGGAACGGACGGGGTTCCGG
>NZ_JBSGZP010000585.1:0-4746 GCF_053611065.1 Streptomyces sp. NPDC054840 | reverse complement strand
CCGTAGCCCCGAACAACTCGTCGAACTGTTGCTCGGGCTAGCTGACCTGACCTGACCTGACCTGACCCGGCCGTCGAGCTCGGCGGCGGCGGCGGTCGAGTTCGCCCGGCGGGATGCGGAACCGGCGCGCGGGTGACGATCGGACCAGCGGCCAGCCCCGAACGTGGGACCGTTTTGTGCCGGTCGTAGCGGGCAGGCGAAGTTTCATCGATACCTGTCCCGAAGTGAATGGAGACGCTGTGTCCGTCGTCAAGAACGCCCTCCCGGAAGCGGACCTGAAGGTCGTCGGTGAAGCGCTGCAGGGTGCTCTGGTGGACCTGGTGGACCTCTCGCTCGTATCCAAGCAGGTGCACTGGAACGTGGTGGGACCCCGCTTCCGGTCCGTCCACCTCCAGCTGGACGAGGTCGTCACCACGGCGCGTACCCACTCGGACTTGATCGCCGAGCGCGCCTCCGCCCTCGGGATCACCCCGGACGGCCGGGCCGCGACGGTGGCGTCCGCCACCGCGATCACCGGCGTACCGGAGGGCTGGATCAAGGACGTGGACGCCGTCCGCATCCTCGTCGACGCCCTGAGCACGGTGATCACCCGCATGCGCGACCGCATCCGCTCCATGGACGACCCCGACCCGGTCACCCAGGACCTCCTGATCGCCCTGACCGGCGACCTCGAAAAGCACCATTGGATGTTCGCCGCCGAGAACGCCTGAGCAACCGGCCGCGCCCCCGCGGCAGCAGGCCCGCGTGAAGGGGGGAACTGTGACGGAAGTCTGACGTCGCGCCGCTCCTTCTGGTGCCGCACACCCTGGGGTGCTGGAATCAAGGAGTGACGACAGACCACCCCGACTTCGAGGGAACCCCCGTCGGCCGCCGTCTGGTGCTCGGCATGCTCGGGCTCGGCGCCGGGGGCCTCGTTGCCGCACCGTATGTACAGCGCGGGATCGAAGCCTTCCTCGGGGCCGCCTCCGACAAGGACCCGACCGGGCTCACCGGGCTGCTTCCCAACGGCGGCGGCTTCCGCTACTACTCCGTCGCCACCTCCGTACCGCGGAAGAGCGAGCAGACCTACCGGCTCACAGTGGACGGCCTGGTCGAGCGCCCCGCGACGTACACCCTCGGCGCCCTGCGCGCGCTGCCGCAGACCAGAGTCGTCAGGGACGTGCAGTGCGTCACCGGCTGGCGGGTCCCCGCGACCCCCTTCGCCGGCGTCAGGCTGTCGCTGTTGCTGGACGCCGCCGGTGTCGGTCCCGATGCCAAGGCGATCCGCTTCACCTGCTTCGACGGCGCGTACAGCGAGAGCCTCACGCTCTCGCAGGCCCGGCGCGACGACGTGCTGGTCTGTCTGCAGATGCAGGACGAGCCGGTCAGCCACTCGCACGGCGGTCCGGTCCGGCTCTACGTCGCGCCGATGTACTTCTACAAGTCGGCGAAATGGCTCTCCGGGATCACCGTCACCTCCGAGGTGCGCCCCGGCTACTGGGAGGAGCGGGGCTATGACGTCGACGCCTGGGTCGGCGGGTCCAACGGGCGCAGTGACACCCCCACCGTCTGAACCGGCCCGACGGGTCGCCAGGTTCACCAGTGCCGAGCGCTGGGTCCACCGCGTGACCGCCGCACTGACGCTGCTGTGCGTGGCGACCGCGGCCGCGCTGTACGTACCGCAGCTCGCCGAACTGGTCGGCCGCAGGGATCTCGTGGTGACGCTCCACGAATGGGCCGGGATCCTGCTGCCCGCGCCGTTCCTGATCGGTCTCGCTTCACCCGCCTTCCGGGCCGATCTGCGCAGGCTGAACCGCTTCGGGCCGCACGACAGGAGGTGGCTGCGCGCGGTGCGGCGACGCGACCGCCGACGCGGTTCCCCGCCCGCGGGGAAGTTCAACGCCGGCCAGAAGATCTACGCGTCGTGGACCGCGGGTGCTGTCCTGGTGATGCTGGCGACCGGTCTGCTGATGTGGTTCACGCGTCTGACACCCCTGGTGTGGCGCACCAGTGCCACCTTCGTCCACGACTGGCTGGCCCTGGCCATAGGGGTGGTACTGGCCGGGCACATCAGGATGGCCTTCGCCGACCCGGAGGCGCGGAGGGGAATGCGGACCGGGTCCGTCGAGCGCCCCTGGGCGGAGCGGGAGCACCCGCTGTGGTTGCGGGACGAGCCGCAGGGCGAACGCGCGGAGCGGCCGGGTAAGGGCGCGGAAACCGGATGAGCCGATGACCGCCCGGTGAGCTCCGCTCCACCGCACCCGGTGTACGGCAGATGGCGGACGGCACTTGTGGAGCCGCTCCGCGGTCAGCACGCTTGATCCATGACCACCCCCGTCCCCGGTCCGGTGCGGCCTCCTGCGACGGTCCGGCCGGACGGCGCTCGCCGGGCGCTGGTGGCGGGCTCCGTCGGCAACTTCATCGAGTGGTACGAGTTCGGGATCTACGGCTACTTCGCCACCGTCATCGCGGCACAGTTCTTCACTCCGCAGGGCGGCAGCGAGGTGGAGGGGCTCGTCAAGGCGTACGCGTCGTTCGCCCTGGCGTTCTTCTTCCGGCCGGTCGGGGCCGCGGTGTTCGGGCGGTTCGCCGACCGGGTGGGCCGGCGGCCCGCGCTCGTCCTGGTCGTCTGTCTGATGACCGGTGCCACGGCGATGATCGGCCTGCTGCCGACGTACGCGTCGATCGGCGCGGCCGCGCCGTGGCTCCTGACACTGCTGCGGATCCTGCAAGGGCTGTCCGCGGGCGGGGAGTTCGGCGGGGCGGTCTCGGTCATGACGGAATGCGCACCGCCGGGCCGCCGGGGCCTGTACGGGGCCTGGCAGTCGTTCACGGTCGCGCTCGGCCTGCTCGCGGGCGCCGCCGTCGCGGTGGTCCTGGCGAGCGTCCTGACCGCCTCGCAGCTGCAGGGGTGGGGCTGGCGGGTGCCGTTCCTGCTGACCTTGCCGCTGGGGCTCTTCGCCCTGCGACTGCGGCTGCGGCTGCCCCCGGACGAGCTGCCCGCCCGCGTGCGGGACGAGCCGCCCGTCCTCGGGCTCCGGCCGCGTCCCGGGGAGACGGCCCGGGCCGTGGTGCTGGGCGTCGGGCGGGTGATGGGCTGGTCGGCGGCCGGCTACACCTTCCTGGTGGTCCTGCCCTCCTACCTGCAGACCACGCTGGGCACCACCTTCCAGCGGGCACTGCTCGGCACCGTCCTGGCGAACCTCGGGTTCGCCGCGTCGATCCTGCCCGCCGGCCGGCTGAGCGACCGCATCGGGCGGCGGACCGTGCTGGTGGCGGGCGCCCTGCTGGTGGCCGTGCTCGCGCTCCCGCTGCTGCACCTGGTGCAGGATCCCGAAGGGCCGGCGTACGCGAAGGGTGCGGCGCTGTTCGCCGCCGGGGCCGGCGTCGGTCTGATGGCGGGTCCGGGCCCCGCGATGCTGGCCGAGATGTTCCCGGCCAGGGTGCGCTGCACGGGCCTCGGGCTGGCGTACGCGCTGTCCAACTCCGTGTTCTCGGGCTGTGCGGGACTGATCATCACGGAGGTGGTCGAGCGGACCGGGAACGTCGATGTCCCCGGGTACTACGCCGCGGCGACCTGCGCGGTGAGTGCCGTCGCGCTGCTCACGCTGCGCGGCGACGACCACGAGCGGGTGCTGCGGTGAGCGCCCTGCGCGTGGTCGGGCTGATGTCCGGCACGTCGTACGACGCGATCGACGCGGCGGCCGCCGACCTCACCCCGGACGGCGACACACTGGTGCTCACGCCCCTGGGGATGATCAGCACGGCGTACGACGACGAGCTGCGGGCGGACCTGGCGAGGGCCCTGCCGCCCGCCGGGACGGACCTGGCCACGGTGTGCCGGCTCGACACCCGCATCGGACGGGCCTTCGCCGCGGCGGCGGTACGGGCGGACGAGGAGCTGTGCGGCGGACGGGCCGACCTGGTGGCGTCGCACGGGCAGACCGTCTTCCACTGGGCCGAGGACGGCCGGGTCCACGGCACCCTCCAGATCGGCGAGGCGGCCTGGATCGCCGAGGCGACCGGTCGGCCCGTCGTCTCCGGCTTCCGTACCCGCGATGTGGCGGCCGGCGGGCAGGGCGCGCCGCTGGTCAGCATCGTCGACGTGATGTGGCTGCGGGGACGGCCCGGGGTACCGGTCGCACTCAACCTGGGCGGGATCGGGAACGTCACGGTCGTGCCGGGCGGGGTGGCGGGAACCGGGGGCGAACCCCTGGCCTTCGACACCGGCCCCGCCAACGCGCTGATCGACGCGGCGGTGGGTGCCCTGGCGGGGCGCGACGCCTCGGGCGAGGCGTACGCGATGGACGCGGACGGAGCCCTCGCCGCGCGGGGCACGGTCCACCCGCCGCTGCTGCGAAGGCTGCTGGCCGACCCGTACTACGCCCGTCCCGCGCCGAAGACGACGGGCAAGGAACTCTTCCACCTGCCCTATCTGCGCTCGGCGCTGGACCGGTGCGGGCCGCTGCCCGCCGAGGACGTCGTCGCCACGCTGACCCGGCTCACGGCCCGGACCGTCGCCGACGCGATCCGGCCCTTCGGAGCGACCGAAGTGATCGTGTCGGGAGGCGGAACCCGCAACCCGGTGCTGATGGCCTGGCTGCGGGAGGAACTGGGCGGAGGCGGAGTCGGCGGAGTCGGCGGGGTCGGCGGGGCCGGCGGGTGAGTGGTGCGGTCCTCGGATGAACTCGGGCTGCCGGCGGGGGCGAAGGAGGCGTACGCCTTCGCCGTTCTGGGCTGGCTCACCGCGCACGGCCTGCCGGGCAC
>NZ_JBSGZP010000584.1:0-4764 GCF_053611065.1 Streptomyces sp. NPDC054840 | reverse complement strand
GTGGAGGGCCGTCAGCAGCCGCCACAGGTGGTCGGCCAGGGTCTCCGGATCTGCCCGGATGTCCTCGTGCAGCCAGTCCGCGAGGACGCCGGTGAACGCGGCCGCGACCGCCGACGCGACCAGCTCGGGGTGTGGGGCGCCCACCGCCGACCGTTCCGCCATGGCCCGGGCGCGCAGTTCCCGGTGAAGGCGCCCGCCGAGCGGGCCGTCGCCGCCCGGGAGGAGCAGGGTCCGGTACAGCGGCGCCCGGTCGGCCGCCTCTGCCAGGAAGGCGGCCAGCGCGGCGGGGGGCCGGGCCGGGGGAAGCGGCGACGGGCCGGTCTGCCAGGCGTGCAGGGCGTCGACCGCCGCGTGCACCACGTCCGCGCACGCGTCCACGGCCAGCGCGGTGAGGTCCTCGTAGTGCAGGTAGAAGGTGGCGCGGCCGATGCCGGCCCGGCGGACCACCGCCGAGACACTGGCCTCGGCGAGCGGCCGGTCGGCGCACTCGGCCAGCAGGCTCGCCCGCAGCCGCCCCTTCGTCCGGGCCGTCCGAGGGTCCTGCGCGCGCGGGTCCTTGGTACGCGGATCGACCGTACGCGGGTCCTCCGTACGCGGGTCCTCCGGGCTCACGCGGCCAGGAGCGCCGCGCCGAGGGCGAGGGCGCCGGGCAGGGCCTGGGCCACCAGGATCCGGCGGTTGGCGGTGGCCGCCCCGTAGATCCCGGCGACGATCACGCAGGCCAGGAAGAAGATTTGGGTGGCGAGCGAGTCGATGACGAGCGACCAGACCAGGCCGGCGGCGAGGAAGCCGTTGTAGAGGCCCTGGTTGGCGGCGAGTGGCGCGGTGAGGCGAGCGGTGTCGGCGTCGAAGCCGGACAGCGCCCGCCCCGGGGGCCGCTGCCACAGGAACATCTCCAGAACCATGAAGTACGCGTGCAGCGCGGCCACGAGGCCGATCAGGATCTGAGCGACCGTGTGCATGGCCGCCTCCACTTCTCAGGTCGAGGTACGGGGCCGGATGAGGTTCGGCATACCCGTCGGTATTTCCTGGACAACTGTACAGGAAGTCGGGCTCGGGCCGCGTTGCTACGCCGGCCCTGTGACCCGCCCCGTGCGAGGCGACGTGCTGTAGGCCGAAGACGGGGGCTCGGCTCCCTACCGGATCGCGGGGCGGGAGCGCTGCCACCCCGCCCGATCTCGGGCATGGAGAAGCTCGCCGCCGAGCTGTGCGACGTCCGTGCGGGAGCGGCGCTCCGGCTCTCCGGAGGCCCCCTTCGCGGGAACCCGGCGGCCGTACGCGTGCCTGGGGGGACACGCGTGCTGAACGAGGAAGGGACCGCGCGCGGCGCCACCCGCGCGCTCTACGCGGTCGTCCCGGCGCGTGGGACCGGCGCGTCCGGCTCAGGTCTGTCAGAGGTGGGCGTCCAGGAACGCGCGGAACTCCTCGCGCGTCATCGGTCCCGCCTGGCTCGCGACCGCCTCCCCGTCCTTGATGAGCACGGCGGTCGGTGCGCCCGTCACCCCGTAACGCCTGGTCGGCTCGGGACAGCGGGTCATGTCGGTACGAACGGCGGTGAACCGCGTGCCGTACTCCTCGGTCAGCTCCCCGACGACGGCGTCCATCGCGCGGCACGCCTCGACGGCCTTGGGCCAGGTGCCGCAGAAGTACGCGAGAACGGGTCCGGTCGTCATCGAGAGGATGAAGTCGAACTCCTGGTTCTCCAGTGGCTGGTGCACCCGACGTGCCATGCGTGTCGCTCCTCGCTCGTGTGCCTCCCCGGACGGGGAGGGCGGCCCCCATCATCGCCGCCGCACCGGGCCCGCGGCCGCCGGGTGCGTTGTCAGTGGTGGCTGTGAAACTGAGCGGTATGGAAGACAGGATGCTTCGGCGCCGGGTCTACGGCGCCGACCACGAGGACCCCGACCCCGGACCGCGCCCCGGACACACCTACGGCGAGCTGGTCGGCGGGCCGCTCGACGGGCTCCTCCTGGACGTCACCGGCTGGAGCGCGACCCAGCTCGCGGAGGAGGTCAGGCTCCCGACGGAGATAGGGCGCTACGGGGCGGGCGGCCGTGCCCACTACCGCCGCCGCGCGGAGGACCCGGGCCACTGGGACTGGACGGGAGACAGCCGCTGAGTACCGGGGCCCGCCCCGGCAGGGCCGGTACGGCCGCGGAATCGGCGACCGGATCGGCGGTCTCAGGCGTCCCGGCTCACCTTGCGCGCCCAGAGCACCAGCGGTACCTGCAGGGGCAGTCGGCCGAGCGTCACGGCCCGGGTGAGGGGGGAGCCGTGGCGTGCGTCGGCGGCCATCTTCACGTTCGCCGGGAACACGCCGACGAAGAAGGCCGCCGTGGCCAGCGCGGCCGGCCGGCGGGTGCGCGGATGGGCGACACCGGCGGCGAGGGCCAGTTCGGCCACCCCGCTGGCGTACGTCCACCCGCGCGGGCTGCCCGGCAGTGAACGGGGCACGATCGCGTCGAACTTCCTCGGCGCGGCCGCGTGGGCGACCGCCGCCGTGGCCAGGAGGCCGGCCAGGAGGAGGGGGGAGGAGACGCGTGGCATCGGGGGAGTCCTCTCGAAGGTGTCCGGACCCGCGATGCTACTCGCGAGTAGTCGGATATGGCCGAGCGGTCGGACCGGTTTTCCGGCCCGCCGTCACATTCCGGTCCGACTGCCCGACCATCCGACTGCCCTGGTCCCGTAGCGCATGTCGCGGTCCCGCCCCGCCCGCCCGGGTGCTGGGGTGCCCGGTTCTGCGACCGGATGGGCGCCCGGCTCGTACCGGCCGGATGCGGGCTCCGGTGGCCGCCCCGGGAAAATCTTCGAAGAATTTCCCGGAGGCTGTCGATCCGGGCGTCTCCCGTTCGACGCAGGGGTGAGAGGCGGGGAGAGTCCCCGCCCTCCCGACCGAGGAGTCACCATGCCGCGCTTCCTGACCATGATCCGCATCAACGAGCGGGAACTGCCCGCCGACACCTCGTTCCCGCCCGAGTTCGAGCAGCGCATGGGAGCCCTCCTGGAGGAGATCACCAAGGCGGGGGTCATGCTCGACACCGCCGGACTGCTCCCCACCTCCGAGGCGACCCGCCTCAGCTGGTCGGGCGGGAAGATCAGCTACACGGACGGCCCCTTCACCGAGACCAAGGAGGTCGTCGGCGGCTACTCCCTCTCCCAGTGCAAGGACAAGGCCGAGGCCATCGAGTGGACCCGGCGGTTCCTGGAGATCCACCCGGCGGAGTGGAACGTGAGTGCCGAGGTCCGGGAGATCCAGGAGATGTGATCCCGCACGCCCGCGCCGCATTTGCCCTGCCTCGTCACGGCTGCTCTGATGGGTGGCCGTGACGGCAGTGAGTACGGCCCAGGCGGTCGAAGCGGTGTTCAGGATCGAGTCCGCGCGGATCATCGCCTGTGTCGCCCGCGTCGTGCGGGACGTGGGCATCGCCGAGGAGATCGCCCAGGACGCCCTCGTCTCGGCACTGGAGCAATGGCCGAAGGCAGGGGTCCCGGACCGGCCCGGCGCCTGGCTCATGACCACTGCCAAGCACCGCGCCATCGACCTCGTCCGCCGCAGGGAGACCTACGCGCGCAAGCTCGCGGAGGTCGGCCGGAGCCTGGAGGACGTGCCACCGCCCGCCGAGCCGGCCGACCCCGAGGACATCGACGACGACCTGCTGCGCCTGATCTTCACCTCCTGCCACCCCGTCCTCGCCACCGAGGCCCGGATCGCACTCACCCTCCGGCTGATGGGCGGGCTGACCACCCCGGAGATCGCCCGCGCCTTCCTCACCTCCGAGGCCACCGTCGCCCAGCGCATCGTCCGGGCGAAGCGGGCCCTGGCCAAGGCGGGGGTGCCCTTCGAGGTCCCGTACGGCGCCGACCGCGAGGCGCGGCTCTCCTCGGTCCTGGAGGTCATCTACCTCGTCTTCAACGAGGGGTACGCGGCGACCGCGGGCGACGACCTCGTCCGCCCCGCCCTGTGCGAGGACGCCCTGCGCCTGGCCCGGGTACTGGCCGCCCTGGTGCCCGAGGAGCCCGAGGTGCACGGCCTGGTCGCGCTGCTGGAGTTCCAGGCTTCCCGGATCGCCACCCGCACCGGCCCCGACGGGGAACCGGTGCTGCTCGCCGACCAGAACCGGTCCCGGTGGAACCGCATGCTCATCCACCGGGGCGCCCGGGCGCTGGGCCACGCCGGGAACGGCCCCTACTCCGTCCAGGCCGCGATCGCCGGCTGCCACGCTGCGGCTGTCCGCTACGAGGACACGGACTGGCCGAGGATCGCCGCACTGTACGGGCGGCTCGTCCAGCTCATCCCGTCCCCCGTGGTGGAACTCAACCGGGCGGTGGCCGTCTCGATGTCCGCGGGTCCGGCGGCGGCGCTGCCGCTGGTCGATGCCCTGGCCCGGGAACCGGCCCTGCGCACCTACCACTTGCTGCCGAGCGTCCGGGGAGACCTGCTGGAGCGGCTGGGCCGCAGCCACGAGGCCCGAGCGGAGTTCGAGCGGGCGGCCTCCCTCACCCGCAATGCGCGGGAACGCACCCTGCTGCTGGGCCGCGCGGCCCGCCTGTGAGCGGCGCCGCAGCCCCGTGAGCCCCGTGAGCCCCGCGGACCGGGCGGGCTGAGCGGGCCGGGCGGATCCACCGCCCCGCCCGACCGCCACCGTCGCCGACCGTGCTGTGGCGGCCCGAAGCCGCGCGGACGGCAGAGGGCGGCGCGCGCCTCACCCCGCGCGTCACGTTCGCCGGCCGGGTTACGGGCGGCGGCTCCCGACCGGCCTGCAC
>NZ_JBSGZP010000583.1:0-4767 GCF_053611065.1 Streptomyces sp. NPDC054840 | reverse complement strand
CCCTTGGTCCGCCGAAGGTCCTGCGCCGCCCGCCGCCCCCCCTCCTCCCCCCGGCCGTCGGCGGGGACGTGGTGGATCCTCCCGTCGTGCCGGTCCACCGGGCCGCGGCCGCCACCACCCATGAGGCTGTCGCTCACCTCACGGTGCGGGCGTACGCCGCCGTGTTCCGGCGAGGGCGAGGTCGGCCCGTGACCGGCCACAGGCGCTGGCCGGACGCCGAGAGCCCCGCCCGACCACCCCGCCCCCCGGCGACACCTCGAACGGATAGCCGCACTCCGCGGGCGATTACCCGGCCCTTCGATTCCGCGTTGGCCGGGTATGACCACGCTTCAGTCTTCAACGGGCCGAAGGCGTCGCCAGGCGGCGTCGGGTTGCGAAGAATCGGTTCAGCGTCCGCGTGAGCAGGCGCAGCAGGTCCCGGACCCGCCGATCTACCGTGATCTGCTGACGCGGTGGGCCGATGCCGGCCGGACAGTGCCCGGCCGGCGCGACCCGGAATGGTCGCGGCTCACGTCCTCCCCGGTCTGGCCCACCACCAGCAGCGGGCTGTACTGACCGACCGCGGTCAGCGCGTCTCCGGGCCGGCCAGGTGGCGGGCGATGACCATGCGCTGGATCTGGTTGGTGCCCTCCACGATCTGGAGCACCTTCGCCTCGCGCATCAGCCGCTCGACGGGGAAGTCCGCCGTGTAGCCGTATCCGCCGAGGACCTGCACCGCGTCCGTGGTGACGGCCATCGCCGCGTCCGTGCAGAACAGCTTGGCCATGGCCGCCTGCCGGGAGAACGGCTTGCCCGCGTCCCGCAGCCGTGCGGCCGCGAGGTAGAGGGCCCGGCCCGCCTCGATCTTGGTGGCCATGTCGGCCAGCATGAAGCGCAGTCCCTGGAAGTCCGCGATCGGGTGCCCGAACTGCTTGCGGTCCAGGGCGTACGTCAGGGCCTCGTCCAGTGCGGCCTGGGCGACGCCGATGGCACAGGCGGCGATGCCCAGGCGCCCGGCGTCCAGCGCGGCCAGGGCGATGGTGAAGCCCTGCCCCTCCTCGCCGATGCGGCGGGCGTCGGGAACCCGTACGCCGTCGAAGTGCAGCTGGGCGGTGGGCGAGCCCTTCATGCCCATCTTCTTCTCCGGCACGGCCGCGGTCAGGCCCTCCGCGTCCCCGGGCACCAGGAAGGCCGTGATTCCCTTGGGGCCCTCGGCGCCGGTGCGCGCGAGGACGGTGTAGAAGTCGGCGACGCCGCCGTGGGTGATCCAGGCCTTGGTGCCGGTGATGATCCAGTCGTCGCCGTCGCGTACCGCCTTGGTGGTGAGCGAGGCGGCGTCGGAGCCGGCGGCCGGCTCGGAGAGGCAGTAGGCGCCCAGCAGACCGCCGCCGAGCATCGCGGGCAGGTGGGCGCTCTGCTGCTCCTTCGTGCCGTAGCCGGCGAGGCCGTGGCAGGCCAGGGAGTGCACGCTGACGCCGAGGCCGACGGTCAGGCGGGCCGCGGCCAGCTCCTCCAGGATCTGGAGGTAGACCTCGTACGGCTGCTCGCCGCCGCCGAATTCCCCGGGATAGGGAAGGCCGAGCAAGCCGGCCTCGGACAGCAGGGTGAAGACTTCCCGCGGGAACCGGCCGGAGTCCTCCTCCTCGGCTGCCTTGGGGCGGATCTCGCGCTGCGCGATCTCGCGTACGAGGGCGAGGAGGTCCCGGGACTCCTCGGTGGGCAGCTGTCGGTCCACCGGCTGCGGGGCGCGGTCTGTCATGGCGGCGCTCTCCTCCCTGGTCGGGCACGGCGGCGACGCGTGAGGTGTGGTACGCGCCGCCGGGTCTCGGTTCTCTCACAGCCGGTGTTGCCCTCCCGGGTCACGGAAGGGGCTGTTCAGCGGCTGCGGCGGCTTGAGTATGCCCGATCAGGGGCTTCCCGTCACCGGGGCAAGATCACCGAGCGGACCGAGCGGCTGTTCGGGGCCGGGAGGTGCCGGACACTCCGGGACGAACTCCTCGATCACCTTCAGTGTCGCGCGCAGCCGGCGCACCAGCAGGCCCCCGAGCTGGTGCGATCGGGCTGGTCCGGGGCGCCCGGTCCGCCGATCCGGTCCAGGGCGGTGCCTTCGACCCCGGAGAGCCGGCCGACGAGGGCGAGCCGGGCGAGCGGCGGGAGGGTGCGGCGTGCGTACGCGCCTTCGACGCCCACCCTCAGGGCTGTCCTGCCCGCCGAGCTCATTCCACGAAGCCGGCGCCGCGCTGGGCGCGATGGTCTTCAAGCCGACCGCCGACGGTCCGGCCGGCGGCCTCGTGATCTCCGACGGGAGAGGCTCAGAGCCAGCCGACCTGGGTGACGAACATGGCGACGACGACCACGAGGGTCCAGCCCAGCACGTGCTCCAGCCAAGTGGAGTCGTCCTTGGGGCCTCCGGTGCGGACGAGGTCCCGGGGGGCGGCGAGGGGGGCGGCGCTGTCGGCGGTCATGGCGTCCAATGTGCCAGCGTTCGCGGCTTTCGCGGTAGGGACGTCACGCGTGGCATGCGTCACGCAAACACTGACATACACGGACAGGACCAGAAGGGGCCTGGATGGCGGACGACCGGGCCCCGACCTCCTCGGCCGGGACCCGGCGCGCTGTTCCCTCGTCCGGTGCTTCCTCCGATGCTTCCTCCGATACTTCCTCCGGCACCCCCTCAGGCGCCCCGGTCAGACGCGGGACTCGCGGTCGCGGCTCGCCATGGCCGCCATCGCGAGGCCGAGGCACAAGGCGACACCTCCGGCGATCACGTTGCTGACCACCGTTCGCGTCGTGTCCATCTCACCGGCGATGACCCACGGGGCGACGATCGTCCACGCGCCGAGGGCGACCGCCGTCCACGCCATCGCGTGGGTGCGCTCATAGGCGGAACCCAGACCGCCCATGCACAGGCAGAAGGCCAGGCCGGCGATCAGGTTGTTGATGGCCAGCGGGGTGAGGCCGCTGAATCCTACGATCCACGGCGAGGCGGCCAGGTACAGGCCCGTGATCAGGGCCAGTGCTTCGACGGCCTGCGCCCGGGGAGTGCTGGTCACCCGCTCGAACCGGGTGCGCATCTCGGCGAGGTCGGGGTGGTGCTCGATGCTGGGATGGGTGGTCATGGCGGGCCGCCTCCTATTGAGAAGCCTTTATGTGCCATTTACCCCACTATGTTCCGCTTATCCGTACCTCTTGGTCAACGGAAGAATTCGCGGCCCTCTCACAGCACGCCCACCGCGCGCAGCGCCCGGAACTGCGTCCGGCTCGGACGGGCCGGCGCGTAGAGATAGCAGATGCCTCCGGGGCCCGAGGTGACCTTGCCGGAGACTCCCACGCGCTTGGTCCGGAGCCAGATGTTCTCCCACTCCGCGCGCCTGTAGACGCGGCGCACGGCTGGGTTGTCGGGCGAGTTGGGGTCGTTCGCGATCACGTCCCCGGCGGCGGTGAAGCCGATGACGGTCATCAGGTGCCCGGCGGTGCCGTAGCCCGCGCCCGTGAGCTCCTCGGGGCGGAAGGATTGGGAGGTGATGGCCGGGATGCCGGCCCCGACCAGGGTTTCCAGGTCGGTCAGGGAGGTGAGGCGGGTGACGACTCCGGCGAGGCCCCGGTAGGTGGCGGCGTACGCGGCGTTGAAGGGCCAGTTGCCGCATCCCTTGTAGGCGGCGTCGTAGGTGGAGCGGGCCGCGTGGCAGACCTGCGGGTCGGAGTATTCGGGGTTCACCCAGGTCAGGGCGGCGGCGGGGGCCTCGCCGCCCCAGTACTCGATGATCATCTGGGAGGAGGTGGGGCTGCACCAGGCCTCGCCGCCGTTGTCGTACTCGGGGTACCGGCCGACGTGGACCTCCTGCGAGTAGCGCGGGACCTTCAGCTCGTGGGCCGTACGGGAGGGGGTGGAGGCCGGGACGGTGAAGCGGTCCGGGACGTCGGAGACCATGGCGCCCGCGAGCCATACGGTGGGGCCGCGCCCGGCGCCGGGCCGGCGGTGGAGGGTGAGGCGCAGCTGCCAGGCCGAGATCCGCAGGCCGGCGGTCGCGGCCGGGGCGTCGAGGGCGAGTGTGTCGGTCCAGACGGTGGACCTGCCGTCACCCTGGCCGTCCACCGAGGTGCGCCGGATGTCCGCGTCACCGGAGGCCCAGCGGCCCATCACGTACCAGGGGGTGGCAGTGCCGTCGGTGTAGGTGCCACGCAGCTCGATCTGGATCCAGGTGCCGGCCGGGGTGCGGGCGTTCCAGGAGGCGATGGCCTCGGTGGCGGGCACGGTGGAGCGGTGCACGGGGGAGGTCCAGGTGGCGTACTCCCAGGTGCTCTTGCGGCCGGTGTGCGGGTCGGCGTATTCGGTGCGGCCGACGGCCGTCGCGATCTCCAGGCCGGGGCGGGCGCCGCCGACGGCGGTGGTGCCCTGGTGGGTTCCGGCGAGCCAGTGGTCGTAGGAGTGCCAGAAGCGGTTGTCCACGGTGCGGCCCGGAGCCCGTGGGGCCGGAGGAATGGGAGGGGCCGCCGAGGCGCTGCCGCCCGGGACCGTGGTGGCGGCGACCGCGAGGGCGGCGACGAGTACGGCCCTGCGCGGAGTGGGTTCGGTCATCGCGTGTTCCCCCGGGGGTGGGTCGGTACGTCGGCGGCTGTCGGCCGCCATCCGGCATCACCCTTCCAGTTCCCGGCGGCGGCGGCCCGAAGCCACGGGTCGTGTCGGGCTTGTCTAGGTGTATTGCCCCGGGAGGTTGTGGACGGGTGATGCAGGTCTCGGCTGAGGCGTCTTGAACGGGTGAGGGCCTTCCGGGTTCGGTGTGGATT
>NZ_JBSGZP010000582.1:0-4789 GCF_053611065.1 Streptomyces sp. NPDC054840 | reverse complement strand
GCGCTCCGTCCAGGCGGCCGCCCCGGCCCCTTCGAACACCTCCGCCGCGGCCCGCCGCGCCGCGCGGGCCGGCGCCCGCCGGCGCCGGCGGCGCTCCACCCGGGCGAGGGCGAGCAGCGTGCGGCCGCGTTCCAGCGGCAGGCGGAGGGCGTCGAAGCGCTGGGCGGTGGCCTCCAGCAGGTGCACGGCAGCGTCGGCGTCGCCCTGCGCGGACAGACACAGCCCGCGGGCCCGGTCGAGGGCCGCGACGACCCCGGTACGGCCGAGGCCGACGGCGACCGTACGGACGTCGGCCAGCAGCCGGGCCGCCTCCTCGGGGGCGTCGGCGGCGATCAGGGCCTCGGCGAGCTCCCCGTGCCAGCGCAGGATCGAGGGGTCCACCACCTGCTGGGCGGCCTCCAGTTCGGCGACCCGGCGCAGCGTGGCGACGGCCTTCGCCGCCTCCCCCGTGGCGAGTTCGACGAGGCCGAGCGCGTGCAGGCTGCGGGAGAGGAAGACCTGGTCCTGCTCCTCCTGAGAGGCCTGGATGCCGCGCCGGGCGTAACCGGCGGCCCGGGCGAAGCTGCCGCCCATGGTTTCCGCCATCGCGGCGACGTACCAGGCGGGGCCGGGCGAGAGGCCCGCGTCTATCGTGAGCTCCAGGGCCCGGCGGGCGTGGGCGGAGGCGGCCTCGCACCGGCCGCTGCGCAGTTCGACCTCGGTGAGGCTGCGCAGGACCTCGAAGACGTCCTCGGCGGAGCCGGTGCGCTGGACGGCCGGCAGCAGCACCATCAGCTGGCGGCGGGCGTCGTCGAGGCCGTCGTCGAAGAGCGCGTGCCGGACGGCGAGGTACTGGGGTGCGTTGCGCATGCCGAGCGGCACTTCGGGAGCGGGCAGGGCGAGGGCCTCGGCCAGGATCGCCTCGGCGCCCGGATCGCCCAGGATCCGGCCCATACGGGCCCGTACGGTCAGGGCCATGGCCTGGGCGACCTGGTCACCGCCGAGTGCGGCGAGCGCCCCGGCGCGGGCCGCGGCGTCGCGGGAGCGGACCGGGTCGCCGTCGCTGAGGTTGTGCTTCCAGGCGATCCGCAGCTGGACGGCGGCTTGGAGCGAGGGGTCCCCGGCGGCCTCGTCCATGGCGTACGCGATGGTCTCGTCGAGCGCGCCGAGGGCCTGCCCGGCGGCGTCGATCACGGCGAGCCGGGCCCGGACCCGGTCGGCGGGCGAGGCGTCGCGGGCCAGGACGGCCCCGGTGGCACGGCGGGCGAGGTCGGCGCGGCCGGACCAGCCGGCGTCCTCGGCGGCCGCGACCAGGCGGGCCAGTTCCTCGCCGGCCAGCCAGGACGGCGTACGTTCGGCCGCGAGGAGGCCCAGTTCGGCGGCGAGGGCGCGCTGGCCCCGGCGGCGGCAGGCCGCGGCGGCCTCGGCGATCTCTTCGGCCAGCCACTGGTCGGGGGTGTCCACGGCCAGCGCCCGGTGCCGTACCGCCTGGACGGGGTCGTCGACGGCCTCGGCCAGGGCCGCGTGCCCGGCGGCGCGTTCGGGCCAGCCCGCGTCGGCGGCGAGGGCGGTGGGCAGCGCGCCGGCGGTGAACTCCACGGAGCCGTCCTCCCCCACCCTGACCAGCGCGGCCCGTTCCGCCTCGGCCAGCTCGGCCTCGGCGTCGGGGCGACCCGCCCGGCGCAGCAGGGAGATGGTGGGACGGGCGGCGAGGGCGGCGAACAGCAAGGTACGGCGAGCCTGGGCGGGGGCCCCGGCCAGGAGCCGGCGGGCCACCTCGCGGGCCTGTCCGGAGACGGGCAGGGCATCGGCGTGGTGGGCGCTGCAGTCGCGGGCTTCGGCGGCTTCGGCAAGGGAGTGGCCGAGGGCGAGGGCCAGGCGCGGGTTACCGCCGCTGGCCTGGTGGATGCGGCCGGCGAGGCGGGCCGGGAGGCCGTGGCGGACGAGGAGTTCGGCGACCTCGTCGGCGCCGAGCGCGGGGACCCGTATGGCGGGGACGCCGGGGCCGCAGAGGGGTTCGCCCACCGGGACCCCGCCCTGAACGCATTCGGCGACCAGGACCCGCACACCGGGCGGGGTGAGGCGCAGAGCGAAGCGGAGCAGGTCGATGCTCTCGGCGTCGAGCCACTGGGCGTTGTCGAGGACGAGCAGGACGGGGTGGCGGTCGGCGAGCGCGCGCAGCACCTCGACCACGGCGAGGCGCAGCGCGATGTGGTCGCGGCCGGCCCGGGGGGCGTCGGCCTCGCGCCGCAGGAGGGCGATGGCGGTGCGCTGGGGGCCGGAGAGCTGTTCCAGGGCGCCGCCGGGTACGGAGGCGAGGAGGGCGGCGGCGGACGCCTCGGGTATCCATTGGTCGGCGGCCTCGGGGGCGAGGCACAGCACGGTCTCACGGCGCGATTCGGCCGCGGCCGCGACGGCGCGCACCACCTCGGTCTTGCCCGCGCCGGCGGGTCCGGTCACGAGCGCCCGGCCCTGCGTGGTCAGCGCGCGGTCGACCGCCTTGACCAGTTCTCCGTGTCCGACACTTGTGTCAGCGTGCCCCGTCGCCGCCACCACGCACAGCCACCAGCCTCTCGATCCCCAGCTCCTGTGCCCTTCCTGTGAGAGGCGACAATACGAGGTCGAGTGGCGGGCGGACACGGATTGTGACGCAGAAATCAGTCACGTCCCGGGAAAACCCGTCGGACCTGCCGATACGAGGTGTATCAGCAGGTCCGCGGGCTCGCCTTGGTCCGTACTATCGGGCCGTCAGGCCGTGTTGGCTCCTGATCAGAAGGTCAGGTTCCAGGAGTCGACCTTGCCGATGTCGCCGCCGGCGTTGTCGTTGACCCGCAGCTTCCATGTGCCGTTCGCGACCTCGGAGGAGGCGTTCACGGTGTAGACCTGGTTGATGTTGTCGGCGCTGCCGCCGGAGCGGTTGTGCACGGTGTAGACGGTGCCGTCGGGGGCGACGAGGTCGACCTTCAGGTCACCGATGTAGCTGTGCACGATGTTCACGCCCACCTTGAGGGTGGCCGGGGCGTTGCCGCTGACACCGCTGACGGTGATCGGGCTCTCCACGGTGGTGTTGTCGCCGATGGCGAAGTCACCGGTGTTCTCGAAGTACTTGCCGGGCGGCGGGGTGCTGCCGACGGCCTTCAGCGCGTCGACCTGGCCCTCGCCGAAGAAGCCGTTCTTCGCCGTGGTGCCCTTGCAGCGGCTGTCCGACGGGCAGGCGACGTCGTTGGCCTGGGTGGCCAGCTTGTCGCGCAGCTGCGCCGGGGTGATGCCCGGGTTGGTGCTCGCCAGCAGGGCCGCCACACCGGCGACGTGCGGAGATGCCATCGAGGTGCCGCTCATGGTGCCGTACTTGCCACCCGGCTGGGTGCTGTAGATGCCGGTGGCGTCGCCGCCCGGAGCCGTCACGTCGACCACGTTCAGACCGTAGTTGGAGTACGAGGCCTTCGCGGTGGTGCCCATCGCCGAGACCGTGACCACGCCCGGGAGCTCGGTCGGGATGTCCAGGCAGGCGTTGGTGATGGTGCGGGTGACCGGAGTCGAGTCGTTCGGGCTCTCGGTGTCGGTCGTCTTGTTGGCCAGGTCGATGTTGGAGTTGCCGGCCGCCGCGACCTGCAGCGAGCCCTTGCCCTCCGCGTACTCCTGGGCGCGCTTGACACCCTCGATGATCGCGGCCTGGTCGGCGTTGTCCGGGCAGTTGAACTGCCACGGGTCCGTGTAGTAGCTGTTGTTGGTGACCTTGAAGCCGTGATCACCGGCCCACATGAACCCGCAGACGGTGTTCTCGGCGAAGAAGAGCGAGGAGCCCGGCTCGGCGATGCGCACCGAGGAGATCTTCACGCCCGGGGCCACGCCGATGACGCCCTTGCCGTTCTTGGCGGCCGCGACCGTACCGGCCACGTGTGTGCCGTGGGTGCCGACGTCCCGCCAGGCGCCCGTACGGGTGTCCGGCTTGCCGTAGGCGCAGGACGCGGAGTCCGCCGCGTTGAAGTTCGGAGCCAGGTCCTGGTGCTGGTCGTCCACACCGGTATCCAGGATGCCGACCTTGACGGAGGCGGAACCGGTGGTGACGGCCCAGGCCTGGTCGGCCTTGATCTGGGTCATGTCGGCGCGGACCGGCTCGCCCGAAGGCGTCGTGGCCTGAGCCGGGTTGGCGGGAAGCGCCGGGTTGTAGGCGTCCGCCGGCACGTCCGAGGTACGGGTGGCGCCGACCTGCTGGACGCCGCTCACACCGCGCATGGTGGTGGCGAAGGTACCGGACGCGGAGTGGGCGACGATCACGCCGATCGCGTCGTAGTACTGGAACACCGTGCCGCTGTTGGCGGTCACGGCGTTGCGCACCGCCGTGGTGTCACCGGGAGCGGTGATCACGAGGTAGGCGCGCGTACCGGCAGCCCAGGTCGCACTCTGGGAGGTCGGTGCCGCAGCCTTGGGGGCCGCCGCCGCGGGGGCGGGGACCGAGGATCCGGAAGGAGAGACCGGGGCGGTGCCGGCGAGCGCGGCGGGAGCCCCGAAAGCGAGTGCCGCGCCGAGCGTGGCAGCCAGCACGAGGGTACGTCGAGGTCGGCTGGATATGTGGGGTATCAATGCGTCCTCCGAAGACCCGGTGGTCAGGCCGGGTCGAACGAAACAAGTGGTGGACGCAAGATGTCATGCACACAGCCTGTTACGGAAGTACCTTTTACAGCCTGGGGGTTCGGTTATCGGTGGCCGAATACCGACTATGGGTGCAAGTGCGGAGAATGCGGCGGGGCGGGGCGGGTGGGGGCCGGGGGGGGGCGCCCAGCCCCGGCCGGCCCCCCGGGGGGTGCCC
>NZ_JBSGZP010000581.1:0-4795 GCF_053611065.1 Streptomyces sp. NPDC054840 | reverse complement strand
GACGGGAGGGGATCAGACCGCCGCGCCCGGGCGGGCGAGTTCGGCCGACAGCGGCCGGTACTCACGGCTGGTGCGGCCGCAGACGTCGGCCGGGGCCGTCGTGCCACGGTCGGGACGGTCGGGGAAGACCGCCGTGACCCGGTTCCCGGTCCGCACGGCCGGGACCTCGTTCCGCAGCCGTGCCGCGGACGTCTTGCGGTCGTGCCAGGGGCAGATGAGCCGGCCGGCGTCCGGTGTCACACCGGCCAGGTGGAGCGGGCCGCCGCGGTGGGGGCACTGGGCGTTCATCACGAAGCCGCGGCCGCCCACCGTGGCGTACACGTAGGCCGTCCCGGAGACGACCACGCAGTTCTCCCGCCCCGCGACAGGGAAACTCACTACAGGCATTTGCGGTAATCCCCCACCGAGTGGATCTCGTAGACACACTCCTCGGACAGAATGTCGGCGCCGTGCAGCCGGTTGCGCCGGATGACGACGCCCTCTCCCGCCTCCAGCGTCAGCGACGAGCCGAGCCCGCTCTCGAAGCGCATGGTTCCGGAGACGATGTGGCAGAGCTCGTCGCCCTCGTGGCAGTGCGTGTTGGAGAGCTCGTTGAACGGCTCGACCAGGTGTGCCACCGGCGCCTGGACCCGGCCCTCCTTGATGGCCTCGTAGACGGGACCGTGCAGCTTCTTGAGCTCCGGCTGGTCGTCCATCCACGAGATCTGCGCGACGAAGTCCTTGTCGGCGACCTCCAGCAGCACCCGGTACTCCTCGATCCCGCGGACGATCTCGGGGATGATCCCCTCGCCGTGCGCCTCGATGAGCGGCGCGATGATCTTCTCGCGCGCCATCCGGCCGTGGTGCTGGTCGATGTGGATGTGCTCGGTGAAGTACGTGGTGTCGACGGAGTCGCCGAAGACCCCGTGCAGCAGGCGGTCGGCCCGCCGGCAGAAGTCGACCAGCGAGCTCTCGGTGTAGAACAGGGCGCCGACGTAGCGGAAGAACAGCTCGTGGTTCTTGCCCAGGTAGTGGAAGTAGTTGTTCAGCAGGAGACTGCTGTTGAGGTAGTACTGCCAGTACCGGTGCAGGTCGGACTTCAGGCCGACGGACTCCAGGGTCCGCTCGAACAGGGTGCTGTGCTTGGTGTCGTGCACGCCGTAGCCGTACTCGTCGATGACGACCTTGAACCACTCGGACTGGACGGGCCCGTAGTAGCCGAGGACGTTGCGCATCATCGGCGACGCCTCGGACAGGAAGTCGGGGGCGAACTGCACCAGCCACATGCGGGCGGCGCGCTCGGGGTCGGTGGATCCGGTGACGGCCGCCTCGATCGGTGACAGCTCCTCGCCGCCGCCCATGTCGAGCGAGTCGAGGTAACTGTCCAGGCTCGCCCTGGTCCACTTGCCGGACGTCTCGACCTCGTCGTCGAGGAAGCCGAAGGCGTACCGCTCCAGCGCCGGACGTATTCGCTCGCCCAGCGCCCGGTTGGCCGGACTGTAGAACGCGCGAAAGTCCTCCTCCTTGCCCTCCAGGCCGGATTTGGGGAAGAACACCAGGTCCGCCTCGTAGACGGAGGTGAGCAGGCGCTGCACGGCCAGGCTCGTGTAGTCGAGGATGTTCTCCCGGCCCGGCACCTTGTCGAAGTCGAGGTGCGGCAGGACCTGCGGGCGCAGCTGGCGACGGTAGGGGTTGTCGTCGTTCTGCCAGTCCAGGTTGTCGAGGAAGATCGGGTTCGTGGCGTACTGCACGATCGCGTCGCGCAGTTCGGTGCCGCTGAGTTCGAACGGGACGTGCTGCGGTACGTGACTCATTGCGTTCTCCTTGGTCGGGATGCGCAGGAGGTACGGCCGGCGGTACGGGGTGGGCCCGCCGGCGGTGTCGGTCAGACGTGCACGCTGAGGGAGAAGTCGCTCCACCGGAGCCGGAGCGGGACGCTCTCGCCCGCCTTCACCTGGACGGACTTCTCCAGCGGGACCCAGCCCTGCATCCAGTGCGAACGGGTGTTCTCCGGGGAGTTCGTCAGCGTGGTGCCGGCCGCCATGTCCAGCTCGAACCAGACGATCAGGGCGTGCGCCTCCCCGTCGGTGCTCGCGGTGAGGTCGATCTGGCGCTCGCCCGGCTCCAGGGGGTCCTCGGCCAGGTCGAAGTCCGCGACCGTGGCGGTCTCGGACAGGAACCGGTGGGGCCAGGTGCCGAGGCGCACCGGGAGGTGGCCGCGGGTGGACAGCGTGTTCATGAGCGAGACGTCGAAGCCGCCCGCCGTAGTGACCTGGTTGAGGCGCAGGATGTCCTCGCTGCTGACCAGTCGGCCGAGGATCCGGGCCGCGGAGGGGAACATGATTCCGCCGGGCTTCAGCAGATGCCGGCGCGCGTGTCGGATCGACGGCAGCAGGCCCTCGCCGATGAGCCCGCAGTCGACGATCTCCGAGACGAGTACGTCCACCGGGCCGTCGAGGTCACGGCCGATCTCCAGCGCGGTCGACGGCTTTCCGATCACCGTGATGACGTCGCCGTAACCGTGGGCGTCGATCACCTGCCGGGCCACCTCCGCGAGCAGGGGATTCATCTCGCAGGTGACGACGCGGGCGGCGCCGGCCCGGGCCGCCGCCATGGCGAGCAGCCCGCTCCCCGAGCCGATGTCCAGCACGGTCGCCCCGGACGGGATGCCACGAGCCAGGGCGCCGGCCAGGGCGTCGTTGCGCTCGGTGTCGTTCAGCATGGGGAAATGCCAGCGGGGCACGGTTCTGCGGGCGATCCGGGTGAAGACCTCGGAGTCGGTGGACGGACGGCCCGCCGGTGTCGTGAGCAGTGCGGACGCCTGCTCGGCGATGTCGTTCATCTCCTGCGCCAGCGATTGCAGGGACGCGGTGATGAGCCGGTGTTGAGAGCTGTTGAGCGACAGGCTCGGACCGTCGGGTCCGGGATCGTGCCCTGATGTCGTGACCTGTGCGCCCTGGACGTGCTGCATGTTCGCCACCGCTCCTCACGTTGGACCGCCCGATCAGCCGTGGTGCACGACGGCTCGTCAAGATCGGCGCTCCGTCGCAAGGCGACCGTACGGAAGCGCGGTGGTGCGGAACTCCAGCGGAACTCCAGTGCGAGCGGCGGTTCTTCCGGGCGCGGGCCCGCCGCGCGGGACGCTGACCCGCGGGAACAGCGCACCGCGCCGATCCGCTGGAACGAGGCGGCAGAAACCGGGTCCTCGAACCGGTTGATTCCGCCGCCTCCCGGTATAGGGATCGCCCCGGACCGGCGCGACCGGCAGGACGCCGTTCAGCGGGCGTCGTGGAAGATGACGCCCAGCACGTGGCGCTGCCCGCTGAGGACGGCGCTCACGCCGTGCCGCAGCGTCACCCGGCTCCAGCCGCGCACCGAGCGCACCGGGCGGTGGTCGACCGTGAAGATGAGGCCCTGGCCCTGTGTCGGCCGTCTGACGAGCGGGCGGGACTGGGCGCGCGGGCGCTGTTCGACGAACACGCTCTCCCCGCCGGTGAAGTCCTCGTCCGGGCGGTCGAGCATGATCGCCACTTGGAGCGGGAAGGTCAGGTCACCGTAGACGTCCTGGTGGAGGCAGTTGTAGCCGCCCCGCCCGTACCGGAGCAGGAGCGGGGTCGGGCGGTGCTGCCCGGCGGCCGCGCACGCCCCGAGCAGTGCCTCGTGGTCGGGGGCGAAGGCCGGCTGCCCCAGCCGCCGTGCCCATTCGTTGGCGATCAGGGCGAGCGGCGGGTACAGCCGCTCCCTCAGGTCCTGGACGAGTTCGGGCAGCGGGTAGGCGAAGTAGCGGTAGAGGCCCTCGCCGAAGCGGTGCCGTGCCATGGTCACGGTGCTGCGGAAGGCCGTGGGGTGGTCGAAGAGTTCCCGCAGCTCCGCACACTGCTCGGCCGACAGCAGCGGCGGGGTCACCGCCACCCCCTCGGTGTTCAGTTCCGCGGCCAGCCCCGCCCAGTCGAGGCTTCCGGGCGCGGCTGGTGCGAAGACCGGGCCGGGCAGTTCGAGGCCCGGGAGCTGGGACGGCTCGTACGCGCTCACATGCTCTGCTTTCTGCGGCGGGGAGGGCGGATTCAGGCGGCCGGCGCGGCCGCGGCTTCGAGGGCGAGCAGATGGCGTTTGGCCTCCAGCCCGCCCGCGTAACCGCTGAGGCTGCCCGTCGAGCCGATGATCCGGTGGCAGGGCAGCACCACGCACAGCGGATTCGCTCCGAGCGCCGTGCCGACGGCACGCGCGGCGCCGGGCCGCTCCAGCGCCCGGGCGAGCTCCGCGTAGGTCGCGGTGCGCCCGTACGGAACGAACTCGGCCAGCATCAGGTTGGTGCTCCGGCTGAACGGGGTGGCGAGCCGCAGATCCATCGCGACGGTGAAGTCCCGGCGGGTCCCGGCCAGATAGGCATCGATCTGCTCCCGGGCCTCGTCCAGGACCTTGTGTCCGGGTGCGCCGTCGTCCTGCGGTCCGGCCGGACGCAGTCCGGCCCGGCCCAGGCGCTCCGCGGCTCCTTCGGTGGTGCCGTAGCAGCACAGCACGAGCGCGTCGTCCGTCGCCGCCAGCACGAGCGGCCCCAGGGCCGTGGGATGGACCGCCACCGTGGCGGTGGCGGCGCTGAGCGGACCTGGGGTCGGCATGGCGGGACTCCTTCGTTCGTCATGATCTTCGTCCGTCACGACCCGGCCCACCGCCAGGGCCGTGGGGGGGGGGGGGGCCAACCCCCCCCCCCCCCCCCCGCGGGGGGCCCCCCCCCGGCCACCGGCCCGCACCCGGAAACGGCCCGAAGCCACCGGCCTGCCCGGCCCGACCCATCACGCCCCCGCCAGGGCACCCC
>NZ_JBSGZP010000580.1:0-4816 GCF_053611065.1 Streptomyces sp. NPDC054840 | reverse complement strand
GGCATCAGCCCACGGGGGCATCGGCCGCGGGGGCGGCGGCGCCCGCTCGGCCCCCGCGCGTCCCGTGGAACACCACGTCGGCCATCCGCCGCTCCGGGCCGCTCCGGCGCAGGTAGCGGTAGCCGAGGAAGGCCGCCGGGCCGAAGAACACCTGGGCCGGGACGAGGGTCGGTGCGTGGTCGGTGGCCACGGCGAGGATGTGCAGCGTGGCGACCGGGGCCACCGCACCGAACAGGGTGACCAGCGCGACCCCGGTCCGCAGCCCCCGCTTCCCGTAGGCCTTGTAGGCGGTGGTGGTGAACAGCGCGTACGCCAGCAGGTCGCCCATGCCGACCACCGCCCCCAGGTCCTCGCCGATGCGCAGGCCCGCGGCGGGGCCGTACGGATAACCCTGGACGGCATCGGACAGCTCCTGGGTCAGCGGGACGACCCAGGCGAAGAAGGCGTCGTACGCGGTGAGCGCGAGCAGGAACCACGCGACGTTCTTCAGCCGCATGCCCCCCTGCACGTTGAGGTTCGTGGCGGAGACGACGATCAGCAGGACGACGGCGCTGTTCGCCACCCAGTACGGGGGCGCGGTCTCACCGAAGGCCAGGTGGCAGGCGAGCACGCTCGCGATGAGCACGGCGATCAGGGCCCACCGCAGTCGGCCGTTGCCGATCAGGGGCTGGTAGCCGACCGACAGTCCAGCGGCGAAGACGAGGGCGAGCACCACCGGCAGGACCGCTCCGGGCAGCGTCAGGTAGATGTAGGGCAGCGCCAGGACGAAGCCCATCATCATGAAGATGTCGCTGCCGTTGAAGACGCCGACGGGCGGCCTCGGCGTGCGTACGGCGCGGAAGTAGGCGATCGCGCCCGCGCACACACCGACCGCCAGGGCGAGGGTGACCGCGAGCTGGAAGAAGACGCTCATGCGTGGCTCCGGGTGAAGGTGTGCTCCAGCAGGTCGCAGCGGAGGGGGAAGAGGCGCGCGGCCTCCTCCCCGTCGACCGGCAGGACCGTGACGCGGGCGTCGACGGCCCGGGCCCGCAGCCGCTCGGTCACCTCCGCCTCGGTGACCTCCTTGGAGGCGACCTCCACGTGGAGGCGGCCGTCGGTCCCGACCTCCGCCCGGTGGCGCAACGGGAACGGCAGGCCGGGGGTGCCGTCCAGCGCCTCCAGGACGTCGCGCGGAGTCACGATGCCCTTGACGGTGCGGTGCAGGGTGCCTGCCTTGCCGAGGATGTGGGAGACGGCGGGCACGGCCGCCAGTTCGCAGTCCGGTTCGCCGTCCAGGGTGCGGACCACGTCACCGGTGTTGTAGCGCAGGACCGGCATGCACTCCCGGTAGGGGAAGTAGGGGGTGACCGTCAGTTCGCCGAGCCGGCCGGGGGCGGCGGGCTCACCGGTCTCCAGGTCGAGGACTTCGGTGTAGCCCATGTTGGGGTCGATGTGGAGGTGCCGCGCGCTGCAGGTGCGGCCACCGACCGGGAGCAGTTCGGTCATGCCGAAGGCGTCGCCGACGGTCTTGGCGCCGAAGGTCTCGCGGAGGGCGTCCGACAGGCTCCGCGACAGCATCTCTCCGCCGGCGTAGATCGCGCGCAGCGCGAAGTCCTCGGCGCCGTAGCCGCGTTGCCGGGCTGCGGTGACCATCTGCCCGAGGTAGCTGGGGTTGCCGGTGAGGATGGTGGGCCGGGTACCGCCGACCGGGGTGAGCAGGTGCTCGACGGACTCGTCCGGCGGGATCTGTCCCACGACGTGGCACGAGGCGTCGGCGAGCCGGCACACCTCCACGTCCTCCTGCACGGCGGCCGTCGCCCGGGAGCTGAGGTTGATCTGCATCCGGTCGCCGGGTCCCAGGTCGCCGCGGAGCACCAGGGACAGGGCGATCAGCGCGGGCCACAGTTCCATCTCGTAGCGGGAGAGCCAGATCTGCACGGGGCGGCCGGTGGTGCCTGTCGTCTGGGTCGCCAGGTAGGGGGTGCTGCAGAGGAAGTCGGCCGGGCGTGCGACGAGATCCGTCTTGCGGGTCACCGGGATCGCGGTGAGCGTTGCGGCGGTCACGCCGTCGAGGTCGATGCCGGTGAGCCGCGCCCGGTAGAACGGGGAGCTCTTGGCGAGCCTGCGTACGGTCCGCCGGAGCGCACGGTCCTGCAGGTCCCTGCGCTCGTCGGGATCGGCGAACGGTCCGTCGGCCAGTTCACCGACATCGTCGCCCAGCGACCCGAACTCCTCCAGCGTGAGGAGGGCGTCGGCGACCAGTCGCTCGACGGCCCGGACGTTCAGCCGCCGGCCGAACACCATCGCCATGGCCACCCGTACCTGGCGGACACCGGTCTCCAGCACTCATACCTCCTGGGGCGTGGCGGAGGGGTGGGCGCCACGCGCCGCTCCCACCCCTCACTTCTTCGTCAGCTGGCGGAACAGGTGGCGAAGAAGACCGCCGTCATGGCGCCCATGACGTACTTGAACTGCTTGGCGCTCGACTTGATCGCGCTCATCGGATCCTCCTTGTTCGTTCCGGGCGGACGGCCCCTCGGGCTCCTCGCAAGTCGCCGTAACGTTCCGTCACTTGGACGAGAACACAATGGCGCGATCGCATCGCACGGGCAATGATCTGGTCCATTCAACGGACCGGTGAACGGGAGAAGGCACCACCGATACCTCCGACGATCCGGTACGAACGGGGAGTTCTGGTTCCGTCCGATCGATGGAGCCAGGCGTGAAAGGGGGACCGCCCATGGCCAGATCCGGCACAGAGGGGCGGGGCGTACTGGAAGGTGCGTTCGCGTTGATGGAGGTGCTCGCGGAGGGCGAGGAGGTCGGGCTGACCCGCCTGGCGACCGCTGCGGAGCTGCCGAAGGCCACCGCCCACCGGCTGTTGGGCCAGCTGGTCGCGCTGGGCGCGGTGCAGAGCCGATCCGGCCGCTACCGTCTCGGGGCGAGGGCCTTCCGCCTGGGCCAGGCATGGCACCCGGCGCGGGCGCTGCGCGCGGCATCGGCCCGGCCGCTGCGTGAGCTCGCCTCGGCGAACGGCCGGCTGAGCCTCAGCCTGTCGGTGGCGGAGGCGGGACGGACGATCGTCGTCGCGGGTCTGCGCGGCGAGGTGGACGACGTGTTTCCGCTGAGGTCAGGCGTCGTACTTCCGCGCGGGAGCGCGGCCGAGCTGATCCTGGCGGCCTCCGCCCCGGCGGGCGAGCCGCCCGAGGGACGGCCGGCGGCCTCGTGGGCCCGTGAGGCCGCGCAGGCGCGGGAGCGGGGGCTCGCCTTCGAGTACGGGCAATGCGTGAGCACGCTCTCGTGCGTGGCGGCGCCGATTCTCTCCGCCTCCGGGCAGGTGGTCGCCGCCGTGGCGGCGACCAGCTTCGACCGGCGGCAGATCGCACCGCTGGGCGAGTCGGTGGCCCGGGCGGCGGCGATGATCAGCGCGAACCTGTCCCGCCGGCCGGCCACCGCCGCGGCCCGGTCCCACGGCGAACGGCCCGCCCGCCCCCCGGGTCCCCGAGCCCCGCAGCCCGCCCTGGCGGGTCCGCGCTAGTCGTATCGCCTCGGGAGGTGGTGGACGGTGATCCAGGTATCGGCTGAGGTGCCTTGAACGAGTGAGGGCCTTCCGGGTTCGGTGTGGATTTCGACATCTCCACCGAACGACAGAAGGCCCTCATCCCCCTCCCCCACGCCCGCCGAACGCACGAAAGGCCGCTCTCCCATGGATGAGAGAACGACCTCCGACGTGCATAAAGCACAGTCGGGACGACAGGATTTGAACCTGCGACCCCTTGACCCCCAGTCAAGTGCGCTACCAAGCTGCGCCACGTCCCGATGCGCGCTGACCTGGGGTTTCCCAAGTTGAACGCGCAGGAGAACGATACCGCACTTCGCGGGGTGGTTGCGCGCACCTTTCCGCCTCCGGGTCCGTGCGGCCGTGTTCACCCCGAGCCGTCGGTCAGCTCCGGATGCGCGGCGATCAGGCGCTGGGGGGCCGCCTGGAGCCAGGAGTCGGTCAGGATGGAGCGCAGCTCGGTCGCGTTCCGCACGGCCGCGAGCCGGACCCGGATCCAGGCGTAATTGTCGTCGTGGCCCGCTCGCAGGAAGAACTTCTCGGGTTCGGACGCGATCAGCTCGGCCCGCTCCTCCTTGGGACACTTCACCCCGATCGAGGTGTCGTCGTCGGCCAGCGAGACGAAGATCTTCCCGCCCACCCGGAAGGTCGGCATGCCCCAGGCGAGCTTCTCGCTGCTGTCCGGAAGTGACAGCGCGATCATGCGGACGTCCTGCGCGGTCGTGGCCATCCCGAGATTCCTCTCCAGCCATCTGTGAAACCCGTGTCCGACGACCGTAGCCCCCGCACCGGCCATCCCGCTCACCCCCGCCGGTCCTCCCGCTCGTGCACCAGAGCCACCAGCTCGGCCGCGAGGGCCTTGACGGTGGCGAGCCCCTCCGTCCCCCACCGCCGGGGCACCACGTCCACCGCGCACACCGTGCCCAGGACGATCCCGCGCCGGTCCGTCAGCGGGGCGCCCACGTACGACCGCACCCCGCTCTCGTCCACCACCGCGTTGCCCGCGAAGCGCGCGAAGTCCCGTACGTCCTCCAGGACCAGCGCCCGCCGCCGCACGACCACATGGGGGCAGTAGCCGTGGTCCCGGGCCAGCACCCGCGCCGGGTAGCCGCTCGCCGGGGCCTCGGCGGCATGGTGCAGCCCGGCGAAGAACTGCCGTTCCTCGCCGACGAAATTGACCCCGGCGTACGGTGCGCCGAGCGCGTCCGCGACGCGCCGCGCGAAGGCGTCCAGTTCGGCGTCCGTACGCTCCCCCAGGCCCAGCTCGCGCAGCCGGAC
>NZ_JBSGZP010000579.1:0-4819 GCF_053611065.1 Streptomyces sp. NPDC054840 | reverse complement strand
ACCGCCCTCGCCGTCGGGCTCTGCCTCGCGTCGGCCGTGGCCTACGCGGCCGCCGCCGTAGCCCAGGAACGGCTCGCCCGGGCCGCCGTGGCGCGCAGCGCCAAGGCCCTGCTGGGCTCCGGCGCCTGGTGGTCCTCGGCCGGCCTGAACGCCGCCGCCGCGCTCCTGCACGCGGCGGCCCTGCGGTACGGCCCCCTCACCCTGGTGCAGCCGCTCGGAGCGCTCACCCTGGTGGCCGCCGTCCCGCTGGGGGCGCGCAGGTCCGGACGCCGGGTGGCGGGCACCGAGTGGCGGGGCACCCTCGCCACCGTCGCCGGGCTCGGCCTGCTGCTGCTCCCGGCCTCCGGGCCGGCCCCCGACGACACCCTCACGCTGATCGAGGCGCTGGCCGTCTCCGGCGCCACGATCGCCGTGATCCTGATGCTGACCGCCGACAAGGACCCGCGCTCGGGCCTGCGCCACGCGACCGCCTCCGGGCTGGCCTCCGCGGCGGCCTCGGCCCTGACCCAGACCGTGGCCGTGGCGGCCGGCCGCGGCGGAGCCCTGCTCAGCGTCCGGGTCGTCGCGGTGGCCCTGCTCGTCATGGTGTTCGCGGTCGGCGGGATGCTGCTGTCCCAGCGGGCCTACCGCGGCGGACTGGGCGCCCCGTTGGCCGTGGTGAACCTGGCCAACCCACTGGCCGCGGCCACCATCGGCATGGTCCTGCTCGGCGAACGGCTGCAGGGCGGGGTGCCGGGGCTGCTGCTGGCCGGGGCAGGCGCCTTCCTGGCGGCGCGCGGAGTGGTCCTGCTCACCCGGACGCCCTCCGCCGGGGCGGGTCCGGGCGCTGGCCCCCGGACGGGCGCGGAGCTCCCCGCGCAGGTCGGCCGCGTGGCGGTCTGAGTGTCGGAGAACCGATCCGAGCCCGCGCGCGTCCTCCGCAGGAGCACGCCGGAACGCCAGAACGCCTGAACGACCGGACGACCGAAGCGGAGTGACTGGACATGGGGATCGTCAGCTGGATCATCCTGGGACTGCTGGCCGGGGGCGTCGCAAAGATCCTTTTGCCCGGCCGGGACCCCGGTGGTCTCATCGGGACCACCCTGATCGGCGTCGCCGGAGCCTTCATCGGCGGCTGGCTGTCGGCGAAAGTCCTGGACAAGCCCATCCAGACGGAGTTCTTCGACCTCGCCACCTGGGGCTCCGCCATCGCGGGCTCGCTGGTCCTGCTGATCGGCTACCGCATCCTCTTCGGCAACTCCCGGAACTGACCCGGCCCCACGCGTTCCGGGGAAGAGATCAGCCCGCTCGGAGGGGCCGCGCTCCTGGGCCCGCGTACGCCCGTCGGATTCCGGCCGATGTCCGGCTCCGACTTCCGGATCGCCACCGGCGACAAGCACCTCGCCCAGGCCACCGTCCAACTCCTCGGACACGAGGCCTGGTCGTGCCGGCCCACCCGGTGGAAGCAGGCGCCGGCCCGGACCCGCGGCTGTGGACCGCAGGGGACGACCGCATCCCTGAACCGGCTCGCGGCGCCGGACGACCGGCCGCTCACGCCAACCGCACCACCGCGACGTACGAGCACGAGCACGAGCACGAGCAGCGAGGAAACCGGTAGCCGGATGAGTGTCACCCTCGTCCCCACAGCCGACCTGTACGACGAGCACGGCGAGTCCCTGGCCATCTGCGCCACCGGATTCCGCCGGTTCGGCGGCCGCCGGGTCTTCGCCTGCCCCGTCCGGACCGTGCGCTGCCACGAGGACAACGCGCTGCTGCGCACTCTCATCCACACGCCGGGCGAGGGCGCGGTCCTCGTCGTGGACGGCGGGGGATCGCCGCGTACCGCCCTCGTCGGCGACCTCATCGCGGGCGCGGCCGAGGCCAACGGCTGGGCCGGACCGATCGTCAACGGTTCGGTCCGCGACAGCGTCGCCCTCGGCGGGCTCGACTTCGGCGGGCTCGACCTCGGCATCAAGGCGCTCGGCACGGTCCCCCGCAAGAGCGGCAAGAGCGGCAAGACCGGCGACGGCGCGGTCGACGAGCCCGTCACCATCGGCGACGTCACCTTCCGCGCCGGGGACACCGTCCACGCGGACGACGACGGCGTGGTCGTCCTGCCCCGCTGACGTCCGAGCGGGGCCGACGGGGCCGACGGGGCCGAGGCGGTTCAGAACCGGCCAGGGCCGGCGCACCCGCCCTGGCACGGCCCCGGCGGGCCGGGTTTCACTGCGGGCCCATGAGACGACGACACATGATCACCGGCCTGCTCGGCGCGATCGTGCTGACCGCCGCTACCCTGGCCGGCGCGGGACCCGCGTACGCCGCCGGGACCCCGGTCGCGGACCCGCCGCCCGCCGAGTTCGGCACCGACTGGCACGACCCGCTCACCGCGGCCCCGCCCGTCGCCCGGCCCGCGACCCGGTCGTGCCGGGTGACCCTCGCGGAGGCCCGGTTCCGCGACTTCACGCCCTACCGAGGCAGCTACACGCCGCCCGCCGCCTGTGGCGCGGCCCGCTGGGCCAAGGTGGTCCTGCGCCTCGACGGCAAGGTCAAGGGCCGCCAGTACGACCGCCTCGGCCACCTCTCCCTCGGCGGGGTCGAGATCCTGCGCACCTCCACCCCGCAGCCCTCGCCCGACGGCATCACCTGGTCCGTCGAGAAGGACGTCACCCGCTACCGCGACACCCTCGCCCGCCCGCAGCCCGTCGAGATGCTCATCGGCAACGTCGTCGACGACACCTACACCGGTGTCATCGACGTCGAGGTGACCCTGACCTTCTACGCCGCCGACGGCCGCAACCCGGCCCCGGACACCCCCGACCGCGTCCTGCCCCTCACCGACCCGTCGGTCACCACCCCGCGCAACACGGAGCGCCTGCTCGCCGAGGTGTACGCCACCGGCTCGGGCGGCGGCTGCGAGGAGTACTGGTACATGACCGCCCCGGACGCGGCCCCGTACTCCTGCAAGGCCACGGACGGCCCGTACCGGGAGGTCCGGGTCTCGGTCGACGGACAGCTCGCCGGCATTGCCGCGCCCTTCCCCACCGTCTGGACCGGAGGCTGGTCCAACCCCTTCCTCTGGTACGTCACCCCCGGCCCGCGCGCCTTCGACGTCCAGCCGATCCGCTACGACCTCACGCCCTACGCCGCCCTGCTCAACGACGGCCGCCCGCACCGGATCGAGGTCTCCGTCGCCGGGGTCCCCGCCGGACAGAGCGGCTGGAGCACCCCCACCAACCTGCTGCTCTGGCAGGACGAGGGCCGGGAGGTCGTCACCGGCGCCCTGACCCGGCACGAGGAGAGCGATCCGGCCGGCCACTCCCGGTGGACGCCCGCGGCCCCCGGCGCGCGGCACCGCCTGGACACCGAGGGCGGCCACCGGCTGACCGTCGCCGGACACGTGAACACCTCCCACGGCCGCGTGGTCACCACCGTCACACGCGCCGTTCGGAACACCTCCGTGCACCGCTGGACCGACGGCGAGAACCAGGACGCGCTGAACGCCACCTGGACCGACGAGGAGAGCGTGACGCACGGACCGGCCACCACCCGGACCGCCCGCACCTACACGATGGACGGCGAGACCACCCTCGGCGACGGCGACCGACTGCGCACCGTCCTCGCGCTCGGCGACCGCGCCGACAGCGTCACGCTGCGCGGCGGCAAGGCCGTCGACAGCTCCCGGCTCGACGACCGGTACGCCGGGGACGCCACCTACACCGCGAACGTCCCGCGCGACCAGCGGCACGCGGTTGCCACCACCTCGGCCCGCTACCGTTTGTACGGGTCCGCGGCGCCCAACGGCTGTTACGACCGGACGGTGGCCACCGCTCAGGGCACGCTCACGGTGGACCGCCGACGTTGCTGACCCGGCCGCCCCCTACGATGAGCGGCCATGGATACGAGTGAGGCCGGCAGACAGCTGATCGACGGCCGTTTCGAGCTGGTCGCACCCCTTGGCAGCGGGGGCATGGGTACGGTGTGGCGCGCCCGCGACATCGCCCTGCACCGCGAGGTCGCGCTCAAGGAGGTGCGCCCGCCGGACCCGGCGACCGCCGCGGCCCAGCCCGGTCTGGCCGACCAGCTGCGCGAACGGGCCGTCCGCGAGGCCCGCGCCCTCGCCCGCCTCGCCCACCCCCACGTGGTGACGATCCATCACATCGTCGAGCCGCCCGAGGGCGTGGACGGACACCCGTGGATCGTCATGGAGCTGGTCAAGGGCGGCTCCCTGTACGACCGGCTGGCGTCCGGGCCGATGCCGCCCGCCGACGTGGTGCGGCTCGGCCTCGACGTGCTCTCCGCTCTGCGCGCCGCACACGCCGAAGGCGTGCTCCACCGCGACGTGAAGCCGGCCAACGTGCTGCTGCGGCCCAGCGGCTCGGCGGTGCTCACCGACTTCGGCATCGCCGCCCTGCACGATTCGACCGGGCTCACCTCGACCGGGGTGCTGATCGGCTCGCCCGAGTACATCGCGCCCGAACGCGTCCGCGGGGAGGAGGGGCTGGCCGCCTCCGACCTGTGGTCGCTGGGCATGCTGCTCTACGTGGCCGCGGAGGGCGTCCACCCGCTGCGCCGGGCCACCAGCCTGGCCACGGTCGTCGCCGTGCTCGACGAGCCGATCCCGGCGCCCGTGCGCTCCGGCCCGCTGGCGCCCGTACTGGAACGGCTGCTCGTACGGGACCCGGCAGCGCGGCCCGACGGGGCACAGCTGGAACAACTGCTCCGGGACGCGAGTGCCGCTCTCGGATCCGGCCACCGGGCGGGCCCCGGGCCGGTCGCCGTCACGCCGGCGATCTCCGTGGCCGCACCGGCCGCGCCGGCCGCGCCCGTGGTCCCGGGT
>NZ_JBSGZP010000578.1:0-4833 GCF_053611065.1 Streptomyces sp. NPDC054840 | reverse complement strand
CAGTCGTACCGGACCCCCGCCGCCCCCGGCCGGACCGCCGCGGCCACCGCGTCGGCCAGGCCCGGCAACTCGTCGACCGCAAGCTGCGACACCGTCAGCCGCACCCCCGGCCCCGCCTCGACCCGGTAGATCGCCCCGGCGGACACCGCCCATCCCGCGGCGAGCAGCCGCGTCACCACCGCCGTCTCGTCGACCACCGGCACCCAGACGTTGAGGCCGCTGCGCCCGTGCGCCCGGACCCCCCGCGCCCGCAGGGCCTCGACCAGCGCGTCCCGCCGTCCCGCGTACGAGCGGGCCACCCTCGCCGGGTCCACCGCGCCCGAGGTCCACAGCTCGACCACCGCGTACTGCAGCAGCCGACTGACCCAGCCCGGCCCGAGCCGCTGCCGCCCCCGCAGCCGGTCCAACGTGACCGCGTCGCCGGTCAGCACGGCGAGCCGCAGGTCCGGCCCGTACGCCTTCGCCGTGGACCGCACCAGCACCCAGTGACGGGTCACCCCGCCCAGCGGATGCAACGGCAGGTCGACGAATCCGTTGCCGTGGTCGTCCTCGATCAGCAGCACCTCGGGGTGGCGCGCCAGCAGGGCCCGCAACTCCCGCGCCCGCTCCGCGCCGACCGCGGCCCCGGTCGGGTTCTGCGCCCGCGACGTCACCACCAGCGCCCGCGCCCCGGCCTCCAGCGCCCGGGCCACCGCGTCGGTGCGAGGCCCGTCGTCGTCCACGGCCACCGGCAGTACGCGCAGGCCGAGCGCCGGGGCCAGGTCCAGTGCCCCGCCCCAACCCGGGTCCTCGATCGCCACCGCGTCACCCGCCCGCAGATGGGCGGTGAGCACCCGCTCGATCGCGTCCAGCGCACCCGAGGTCACCGCCACCGGCCCCGGCGGGACCCCGTCCGCGTCGAAGCCGGCCCGGGCCAGTTCCGCGAGCTCCGGGGCGACCGGATCCGCCCCGTAGAGGGTCGGCGCCTGCGCGTACCGCCGGGCGGCCGCCGCGAGCGGCCCCTCCAGCGAGGGGAGCAGGGACACGTCCGGACTGCCCTCCGCGAGGTCCCGTACGCCCGCGGGCACCGCCATCCGCAGCGCGTCCCGTGGCGTGCTCGACGGGCGGGACCGCACCCGGCTGCCGCGCCGCCCGTCGGTCTCGATGACCCCGCGCTCGCGCAGCGTCCGGTAGGCGGCGGCGACGGTGTTGGGGTTCACCCCCAGATCGCCTGCCAGCTCCCGCATCGGCGGCAGCAGTGAACCCGGCGGGAGCGCGCCCGAAGCCACGCCCGCCTCCACGTCCGCGGCGATTTCCGCTGCACGACGTCCTGTGATCCGATAGTCTCCTAGCACAAACCACATTATGCACTAGTGCAATGGAGTCCGCACCATGACCGCCACGCCTGCCCCGGAGACCACGGGGACGAGGACCGACAGGACCGAGTCGACCGGACACTACGAGCCCACCGACCTCACCGTCCCGAGCCGCTCCCGCGACCGGGCCCGCTACGACCGCGAGACGGTGCACTCGATACTCGACGAGGCCTACATCTGCCACCTCGGCTTCGTCCGCGACGGAGCGCCCGTGGTCCTGCCCACGCTGTTCGCCCGGGTCGGCGAATCGCTCTACATGCACGGCTCGACCGGCTCCCGCCCGCTGCTGGCGGCCCGCCGTACGGACCCGGGCCTCCCCGTCTGCGTGACCGTGACGCACGTCGACGGACTGGTCCTGGCCCGCTCGGCCTTCCACCACTCGCTCAACTACCGCTCGGTGGTCGTCCACGGCACCGCCCACCAGGTCACCGACGAGGCGGAGTGCCGGATCGCCCTCGACGCCATGGTCGACTCCGTCGTCCCGGGCCGCTCCGCCGACGTCCGGCCCGCCGATGCCAGGGAACTGGCCGCCACCGCCGTGATCCGCGTGGACCTCGCCGAGGTGTCCGCCAAGATCCGCAGCGGCCCGGTGAACGACGACGCCGAGGACCTGGACCTGCCCCACTGGGCGGGTGTGGTCCCGGTGGCCCCGGCGTACGGAATCCCGGCGCCCGACGCGGACCTGGCCCCCGGCACCGCCGTCCCGGACTACCTCAGCGCGCTCTGAGGGGTACGCCGCTCGGGGGTGGGCGCGGTCGGCGGCCGACGGGCCTCCGCCACGATCAGCGCGCCCACTGCCGTCAGCAGCAGTACGGTGCCCACCACCACGGCGCCGGTCAGCCGCTCCCCGAGCAGCAGGACGGCGATGACCGCCGCGCTCACCGGCTCGATCAGCATGATCACCGACACGGTCGCCGCCCGTACCGCGGCGGCGCCCGTGAAGTAGAGCGCGTACGCCAGCGCGGTCGGCACGGTGGCCACGTACACCAGCAGCCACAGCACCCGTCCGAGTTCGGCGGTGTGCGGCAGCAGCCCCTCCACCGCGGCGAGCGGCAGCAGGCACACCGTGCCCACCGCGACCGACCAGGCGGTGGTCACCAGCGGGTCCCCGCCCGCCCCGCGCTGCCCGAGCCACCGGGCCCGCAGGGTCATCCCCGCGTACCCGGCTGCCGACAGCAGCGCCCAGCCGACACCGAGCGGCCGCACCTCGCCGCCGCCGCTGCCCAGCACCAGCACGGCGAGCCCCGCCAGCGCCCCCACGACGGCGGTCACGCCACCTCGGCCGAGCCGCTCGCCCATCCAGTACCGGGCCCCCAGCGCGATGATCACGGGCCCGGCGCCGAGGGTGACCACGGTGCCCACCGCGAGCCCGGTCTCGCGCACCGCGGCGAAGTAGGCGGCCTGGAAGAGGGTGAAGAGGAGTCCGGTCCCGATCAGCGAAGCCGCCGAGGGCCGCACCCGCCCCCGGGCAGGCCTGGACCCGCGTACGGCGAGCACGCCGAGCAGCACCACGAGCCCGCCCGCGCACCGCCAGAAGGACAGGGCGAGCGGGCCGAGGTCACTGGCCAGGAAGAGGAGGGAGGCGGCCGCCCCGGCGGTGCCCCAGGCGGCTCCGGCGACGACGAGGTACAGCAGACCGCGCCCGGCAGCGGGCGAGTGGTTCGACACGAGATGTCTCCGCGCATGCGTGAAGGATGAAGGAAGCAGGTCATCGCTTCGCGGGCAGCACGGACCCGCCCGGGAGACCCCGGGCCGGTTACTGCGAGGTGACGCCGCCCGCGCTAGGCGGCCGGCGGCGAAAGCACGGTCAAGTACATGGCCGTCACCCTAACCCTTGGCGGCCGGGGACGGCTCGCGGTCCAGGTCGGCGGGATCGGGCGCGGTCGCCGCCACCGCCGCGGCGGGTGCGGTCGCGGGCGCCGGCCGGGAGGACTGCGCGATGAAGGCGCCGCCGAGCACCAGACCGCCGCCGACGATCTGCCAGGTGGAAAGGTGCTCACCGAGCAGGATCCAGGCGAACACGGTGGCGACGACCGCCTCCAGGAAGGCCACGACGCCGGCGACCTGGGGCGAGAGCCGGCGCACCGAGACCACACCGGTCAGGTAGGCGAAGACGGTCGCGATCAGCACCACCCAGGCGAGCAGCACCGGCGCGGGCACCATGGTGCCGCCCACGGAGGCCTCGCCACCCAGCACCCGCCAGTCGATCTCCCAGGGCCGGGCGATCACGGTCATCACGAGAGCGCCGACGAGCATGCCGTACGCGATCACTCCGAGCGGGTCGGGGGCGTCGTCCCCGTCGGCGCCCTGGTCGGCGAAGACGAAGTAGAAGGCCTGGCAGCAGGCGGCGGCGAGGCCGAACAGCACGCCGAGCGGGTCCAGGCTCAGCCCGGCCCAGATCTCGACCACGCAGGCGAGGCCGACGACGGCCACGGCCGCGCCCGCGGCTGCCCCGCGCGTCACGGGCTTGCGCTGCACGAAGCGGATGTAGCCGAGCAGCAGCGCCGGGCCCAGGTACTCCAGCAGCAGGGCCACGCCGACGGGAATGCGGGACAGGGAGGCGAAGTAGAAGGCCTGCACACCCGCGACGGCGACCAGCCCGAAGCCCGCGAGCAGCGCGGGCCTGCGCAGCACGAGGTCACGGTGTCGCCAGGCCAGCGGGGACAGCACGAGCGCCGCCCCGGCCACCCTGAGCCAAACCATGTGGAGGGGATCCAGACCCGCCTCGATCAGCGGCTTCGCCGCCACTCCGGAACCACCGAACGCGAACGCCGAGACGAGGGCGAGGCCCAGTCCGGCGTGTCTCCCTGACGCTTGCATCCAGCCATCATGACAGGGCGGGTCAGGAGCGTCACGGGGATGACACCTGTTGAGACGGAGTCGAGATCACATCCCGTCAACCCCTATCGAATCTGACAGGCCGTCAGTATTGAATGTTCCGCCCGCCGGGGCTACCTTCCGCCGCACGTACCCGACGAGAAGGGGTGGCCGCATGGCTGAAGTCACCGCGGAATCACGCATCGAGGCGTCCGCCGCGCAGCTCTGGTCCCAGCTGACGGACTGGGACGCGTACGGGCAGTGGAGCATGACCCACACGAACTTCCCCACGGGCGGACCCGAGACCCTCGCGGTGGGGGCCACCTTCGCGGAGAACATGAAGATGATGGGCTTCCCGGCCGAGGTCGTCTGGACGGTCTCGGAACTGGAGGCCGAGCGCCTCTTCGCCATCACCGGCAAGGGCCCGATGGGCGTGGCGGTCCTCACCCGGTACACCCTGATCCCGGACGGCGAGGCCACCACGGTCCGGATCGACGGCGAGTTCACCGGGGCCGCCGTCTCCCTGATGGCGGGCAAGCTCAAGGACTCGGCCACCGCCGCACTGAACGAGTCGCTGCGCAAGCTGGCCGGCATGGTCGTCTGACGGCCGGGTCGCTCACGCCGTACGCGAAGGCGCGCCCCGCGGGACGAGCTCGCGGGG
>NZ_JBSGZP010000577.1:0-4839 GCF_053611065.1 Streptomyces sp. NPDC054840 | reverse complement strand
GGCCTGCGTACGTGGGACGCGCCGCTCAGGACCAGCGCTGGTAGTTGCCGCCGTTGTCCGGCAGCGTGTACACCTGCCCCGTCCGGTTGCTGTCCAGAACGCGGCCGGTGGCCTTGTTCGTGATCTTCCAGCCGCTGGAGGTCTTCGTCTCCCACCACTTCTGGTAGTCGTTGCCGCCCTGGCAGGACCGGAGGTAGACGTTGCCGGCGGCATTGCTGTCGAGGCAGACATCGCCGCTGCCCTTGTGGGCTTTGAGCTGCCAGGATCCGTCGCCCTGCTTGACCTCGCGCCACCTGGGGGCGCTGTCGCTTCCGGTGAGCACCATCCCGAAGGTGCCCTGCCCCGTCAACAGGTATTTCCCGGTGGCCACGTTGCGCCAGGACACATTGCCGTCGGCGAATGCGTTCGTGGCCGCACCGAGAGCCAGCGCCGGAATCATCAGGGCGACAGAAACGGGCCGCACGACCCGCCTGCTGATCTTCAATTCTTTCCCCTTTGTCTCGGGGCAGGCCCTTTTGGTGAAGGCTGGTCAAGCCCTCGATCGACCCCCTGTCGGATCACCCACCCCGACGAGAAACCGTACATGAAGCTCGAACACGCACCCCAAGGGTTTTAATCGGGCAATTGGCAACAAAAAACCCAATGCGGCGATATGGCTTTTATCGTCGCCGATCCTCCGGCGCTCGTCCGCGCACCCCTGACCGCGGCCGCACGGATGCCGCGTGCCACACTGGGGATCCCCACCGTCTGCGCACGTGCCTCGACCGGGCCGCGAACAAGGAGGCCCCGATGGTCCTGGCATCGACAACTTCGCTGGTGACCAGCGGCACCCTGGTCGCCGCCGTGCCGGTGGCCCTCCTGGCCGGGATCATCTCGTTCTTCTCCCCCTGCGTGCTGCCGCTCGTCCCGGGGTACCTCGGCTACGTCACGGGCCTTTCCGCCTCGACGCTGAACCCTGAGGCGCGGGAGGAAAAGCGTGGCCGGATGCTTCTGGGCGCACTCCTCTTCGTACTCGGATTCTCGGCCCCATTTGTCACTCAGGGCGCCTTCTTCGGTTACTTCGGCAGCACCCTGTCCGCATACAAGGACACGCTCAACATAATTCTGGGAAGCCTTACGATCCTTTTCGGGCTCGCCTTCATGGGATTCCTCCCGGGCTTCACGCAGCGCGACTTCCGGATCCACCGGAAGCCCGGAGCCGGACTGCTCGGCGCACCCGTTCTCGGCTTCACGTTCGGACTCGGGTGGTCGCCCTGCATGGGTCCGACCCTCGGAGCCGTGATGAGCCTGTCCATGGGGCAGGAGAGCCCGGGCCGAGGCGCGCTCCTCGTGTCCTTCTTCTGCCTGGGCCTGGGTGTTCCCTTCATCCTCGCGGCTGTCGCCTTCCGCCGGTCGATGAAGGCGTTCGGATGGGTCAAGCAGCACTACGCGCTGGTGCTCAGGATCGGCGGAGGATTCCTCATCGCGGTCGGAGTGCTTCTCGTCACCGGGCTGTGGAGCGACTTCGTCTACCAGCTGCAGATCTGGCTGCCCGCGTCCAACGCGGTCGGGATCTGAGCCCGGCGACGTCTCCGGCGGGCCGGGTGGACGGCCCCCTCGGTGCCACTTCAACGGGGAAGCGCCTCCGACGCGGTGGGAACGAGGAACTCGACAGTCCTCGTTCTCGCCGGCCGCAGGCGCTTCCCCTTTTCTGACGATCTAGCCCAGCGGGTGCATCCAGCCGTGGGTGTCGGCGCTGTGGCCGGTCTGGAGCTCCAGCAGCGCCTTGCGCAGGCGCATGGTGACCTGGCCCGGCTCGCCGTCGCCCTGGGTCCAGTTGGCGCGCTCGGACTTGACCGAGCCGACCGGGGTGATCACGGCCGCGGTACCGCAGGCGAACACCTCGGTGAGGGTGCCGTTCTCGTTGTCGCGCTGCCAGTCCTCGGTGGTCAGGCGGCCCTCCTCGGCGGTGTAGCCGAGGTCGCGGGCGATGGTGAGGAGGGAGTCGCGGGTGATGCCGGGCAGGAGCGAGCCGGTGAGCTCCGGGGTGACGATGCGGTCGCCGTACACGAAGTACAGGTTCATGCCCCCCATCTCCTCGATCCAGCGGTGCTCGACGGCGTCGAGCCAGACCACCTGGTCGCAGCCGTGCGAGGCCGCCTGGGCCTGCGCGACCAGCGAGGCCGCGTAGTTGCCGCCGGTCTTGGCCGCGCCGGTGCCGCCCTTGACCGCGCGGACGTAGTCCTCGGAGAGCCAGACGGAGACGGGCTTGACGCCCCCGGGGAAGTACGCGCCGGCGGGCGAGGCGATGACGATGAAGAGGAACTCGTTCGCCGGACGGACGCCGAGGCCGACCTCGGAGGCGAACATGAAGGGGCGCAGGTAGAGGGAGGCCTCGCCGGAGTCCGGCACCCAGGCGCGGTCCTGCTTGATCAGCGCGTCGCAGGCTTCGATGAAGAGCTCGGCCGGCAGCTCCGGCATGGCCATGCGGCGCGCGGAGGACTGGAAGCGTGCGGCGTTGGCCTCGGGGCGGAAGGTGGCCACGGTGCCGTCGGGCTGGCGGTAGGCCTTGAGGCCCTCGAAGATCGTCTGCGCGTAGTGCAGCGTCATGTTCGCCGGGTCGATCGCGAGCGGCGCGTACGGGACCAGCTCGGCATCGTGCCAGCCGCGACCCTCGGTCCACTTGATCGTCACCATGTGGTCGGTGAAGTGGCGGCCGAAGCCGGGGCTGGCCAGGATCGCCTCGCGCTCCGCATCGGACAGCGGGTTCGAGGAGGGCTTGAGCTCGATCGTGGGCGTCGTCATGAGTGCTTGTCCTTCACCGGTTGTGTATGGCGGACCGCGCTCACGGCGTACTAGGACGTCCGAGCTTCCCGCATTCCGCGGCCTCGCGTTCGATTATCGCGCGCGAGCGGGCTGCGGAGAAGCGGGGACAGCGGCCCAGGGAGATGGTGGCACCCGGGGCCGCACAGGAAAAGCCGCCGGGTCCCATTGTGACCCGGCGGCTTCCTGAGGTGGAGCTGCCGGGTCAGCCGGCTACTCGAGCGGCGAGGGCGTCACCGATCGCGTCGGTGGAGCGGAAGGTTCCGTCGCGCTCCGCCAGGTCGGCGGAGACCGCGTCCTCGATGCGGACGGCCTGGGCCTCGTAGCCCAGGTGACGCAGCAGGAGGGCCACGGAGAGGATCGTCGCGGTCGGGTCGGCCTTGCCCGTGCCGGCGATGTCCGGGGCCGAGCCGTGGACGGGCTCGAACATGGACGGGAAGGCGCCGGTCGGGTTGATGTTCCCGGAGGCGGCGAGACCGATTCCGCCGGTCACGGCGGCGGCCAGGTCGGTGAGGATGTCACCGAAGAGGTTGTCCGTGACGATGACGTCGAAGCGCTCGGGCTGCGTGACGAAGAAGATCGTCGCGGCGTCGACGTGCAGGTAGTCGGTGCTGACCTCGGGGTACTCCTGGCCGACCTTGTCGAAGATGTTCTTCCACATGTGGCCCGCGTACACCAGGACGTTGTTCTTGTGGACCAGCGTCAGCTTCTTGCGGGGGCGGGCGTTCGCCCGCTCGTACGCGTCACGGACGACGCGCTCGACGCCGTAGGCGGTGTTGATGCTGACCTCGGTGGCCACCTCGGCGGGGGTACCGGTGCGCAGGCTGCCGCCGTTGCCGGTGTACGGGCCCTCGGTGCCCTCGCGGACCACGACGAAGTCGATCTCCGGGCGGCCGGCGAGCGGGGTGGCCGTGTTCGGGAACAGCTTCGACGGGCGCAGGTTGATGAAGTGGTCGAAGGCGAAGCGGAGCTTCAGCAGCAGACCGCGCTCCAGCACGCCGGACGGGACCGACGGGTCACCGATGGCACCGAGCAGGATCGCGTCGTGGTGCTTGAGCTCTTCGAGCTCCGCCTCCGGGAGGGTCTCACCGGTGCGGTGCCAGCGCTGGGCGCCGAGATCGTATTGCTTGGTCTCCAGCTTCACATCCTGGGGCAGGACCGCGGTAAGGACCTTGAGTCCCTGAGCCACGACTTCCTGGCCGATGCCATCACCGGGGATCACTGCGAGATTGATGCTGGTCGACATGACGGAACCGTACTCCGTGTCCCAGCCCTCAGACATTCCACGTCCACCATGTGGACGTACGCGGACGCGGAATGTCTCGGGCGACGCAGGTCAGTGGCCGGTCGACCCGCCGTTGTCACGGCGGTCGAGGGCGCGCTGGAGAGCGGCGGCGGCGTTCTTGCGGTCGTCGGCCGAGGCGGAGGTGTGGCGGACGCGGCGGGTGGCGGTGGAAACGGTCATGGTGATCGACTCCTTGAGATCACGGCGTGGCGGGGCCACGGATGAGGGGTTCCTTCAAGGCGCCGGAAGAGGCGGGGAGCGATGCGCCGCAGGGGTTGCCTGCCAGGGGGCGCGCGCTCTCGACCGCCATTCGCCTGATCGGCGAGACGTTCGGCTTCTACAAAGCTAGGGCAGGTCCCGTTGTATGTCTCGGCAATTACTCGGGCTTCCTACTATCTGAGACGCCCAGCCCCCGGGAAAGCCCCGTCCGGTGGCTCCGGTTGCACTCCTCTCCGAGCGAAGTTCCCTGTTCAGAGCCCGTACGGCGAGAGTTGAGGCGGATTCCGCCGTAGTGACGTATCCCACCTGCCGCACCGATCCCCCACGGCGCGGACCGGGGATGTCCACCGCCTCGGTCGCTTCGGGACGTGGTCGAAGCCCGAGCTGTCCCCGAGGGCGCCGCCGGTCGCCCCGCCCGGCACGCCGGCGACCACGGCGCGCACCTCGGGCTACTCGGGCGCTCCCTCCGCCTGGCGATGCGCCGCATCCGACACCGTGCGCCGATCCACCGGGATGAGGGGCAGCCCTTACAG
>NZ_JBSGZP010000576.1:0-4870 GCF_053611065.1 Streptomyces sp. NPDC054840 | reverse complement strand
ACTCCGGCCCCATCTCAGCCGCGCCGGCGTTCGAGGCGCGGGGTGCGGGGGGCGGGGGCAGCGCCCCCGCAACGGCGCCGCACGGCACACCCGTCCCCGGTGGAGCCCCGCATTCTGCCGAGCCCGCCGCAGGTGACAATGGCCCGGTGCTCCACGATCTCTTCCCGCCCGGGATCCAGCATGCCCTGGACCTCGCCGGCATCTTCGTCTTCGCCACCGCAGGCGCCCTGCTCGCCGTCCGCAAGAACTTCGACGTCTTCGGCATCGCCGTCCTCGCGCTCGTCACGGCCCTGGGCGGCGGTCTCTTCCGGGACCTCGTCATCGGTGCCGTGCCGCCCGCCGCCTTCGGTGAACTCAGCTTCTTCGTGACCCCGCTGGTCGCCGCCGCGATCGTCTACTTCCTGCACCCCGAGGTCCAGCGGATCAACCACGCCATCAACGTCTTCGACGCGGCCGGCCTCGGGCTGTTCTGCGTGACGGGTACGACCAAGGCCTACGAGTACGGCCTCGGCCTCACCGCCTCCGCGGCGCTCGGCGTCACCACCGCCGTCGGCGGCGGCGTCCTGCGCGACGTGCTCGTCAACGAGGTGCCCTCCCTGCTGCGCGACCGCGAGATGTACGCCGTTCCGGCGCTGGTCGGCGCCTCGATGGTGGCGGTCTTCATCAGCATGCACGCCCTCAACGGCATCACCACCGGCCTCGCGATCGTCACCACCTTCGTCCTGCGCATCCTCGCGATGCGCTACCACTGGCGGGCGCCGCTGGCCTGGAACAGGCGGTCCTCGGTGGCCGAAGAGCCGTAACAAAAGAAAGCTACCGCTTAGTAGTAAGCCCGTGTACCGTCGTTTACATGTCACACGCAGCTGCCAAGGCATCCATCGGCGACAGTGAGTTCGACCGCGACACCGCCATCACCGCACGCGCGGGCGAGCCCGGGGTGTACGACGCGGAACTCTCCGCCGGCTGGACGATCATCGCCGCCGTGAACGGCGGCTACCTGCTGGCCCTGGTCGGCCGGGCCCTCTCCGCGGCCCTCCCGCACCCGGACCCGTTCACCGTCTCCGCGCACTACCTGACCTCCTCCGTGCCCGGCCCCGCCGTGATCCGCACCGAGGTCGTCCGCATCGGCCGCACCCTCTCCACCGGCCAGGCCTCGCTGTTCCAGTACGACGAGAGCGGCGCCGAGATCGAGCGCATCCGGGTCCTCGCCTCCTACGGCGACCTCGCGGCCCTGCCCGACGACGTACGCACCGTCGCCGCGCCCCCGGCCATCCCCGCCTACGAGGACTGCATCGGCCCCGAGGCCGGCCCGGCCCCGATCCCCGGCAGTTCCGCCATCGTGGACCGGCTCCGGCTCCGGCTGGATCCGGCGACCGCAGGTTGGGCCGTCGGCGCGCCCTCCGGCAAGGGTGAGATGCGGGCCTGGTTCGAGCTGGCCGACGGCCGCGACGCCGACCCGCTGTCCATGCTCCTGGCGGTCGACGCGCTGCCGCCGACCGCCTTCGACCTCGGCCTGGTGGCCTGGACCCCGACGGTGGAACTCACCACCCACGTCCGCCGCCGCCCGGCCCCCGGCCCGCTCCGGGTCTCCATCACCACCCGCAACCTGGCCGGCGGCTTCCTGGAGGAGGACGCCGAGGTGTGGGACTCGTCGGACCACCTGGTCGCGCAGTCCCGCCAACTGGCCCGCGCCCTGCGCCCGGCCTGACGCTCCGGATCCGACCGGCACGGCACGCCCCAGGGGTGCCGTGCCGGCCACCGCGGTCCCGCGGCGCAAGCGGCCACCGGCGGGCTCGTAGAATCGAGGGATCATGGCCTACCTCGATCACGCCGCCACCACCCCGATGCTGCCGGAGGCCGCCGCGGCGATGACCGCGCAGTTCGCCGCCACGGGGAACGCCTCCTCCCTGCACGCCGCCGGCCGCCGGGCCCGCCGTACCGTCGAGGAGGCCCGCGAGGCCTTCGCCGAGGCGGTCGGCGCCCGCCCCAGTGAGGTGGTCTTCACCGCCGGCGGCACGGAGGCCGACAACCTCGCCGTCAAGGGCCTCTACTGGGCCCGGCGTGACGCGGACCCCGCCCGGACCCGGGTCATCGCCAGCCCCGTCGAGCACCACGCCGTGCTCGACGCCGTCCACTGGCTCGCCGAGCACGAGGGCGCGCAGGTCGAGTACCTCCCCGTGGACCGCTACGGGCGGGTCCACGCCGACGCCTTCCGCGAGGCCGTCGAGCGCAATCCCGACGACGTGGCCCTGGCCACCGTCATGTGGGCCAACAACGAGATCGGGACCGTCATGCCGGTCCGCGAACTCGCCGCCGTCGCCCGCGAGTCCGGGATCCCGCTGCACTCCGACGCCGTCCAGGCCCTCGGGCAGCTCGACGTGCACTTCGGCGACAGCGGCCTCGCCGCCATGACCGTCAGCGGCCACAAGATCGGCGGCCCCTACGGCATCGGCGCACTGCTGCTCGGCCGCGACCAGAACCCCGTACCCGTCCTGCACGGCGGCGGCCAGGAGCGGCACGTCCGCTCCGGCACCCTCGACGTGCCGGCCGTCGCCGCCTTCGCCGTGGCCGCCGTCCTCGCCGTCGAACGGCGCGAGCGGTTCGCCACCGAGATCGGCGCCCTGCGCGACGAACTGGTCGGCGCCGTCCGCGCGGCCGTGCCCGACGCCGTCCTCGGAGGCGACCCCGACGAGCGCCTTCCCGCCAACGCCCACTTCAGCTTCCCCGGCTGCGAGGGCGACTCGCTGCTGCTCCTGCTCGACGCCCAGGGCATCGAATGCTCCACCGGCTCCGCCTGCACGGCCGGCGTGGCCCAGCCCAGCCACGTCCTGCTGGCCGCCGGCAGCGACCCCCAGCTGGCCCGCGGCACCCTGCGCTTCTCCCTCGGCCACACCTCCACCAAGGAGGACGTGGCGGCCCTGGCCGCGGCCATCGGGCCGGCGGTCGAGCGCGCCCGCACGGCGGGCCTCAGCTAGCAGCGTCCAGAGCCGCCCGGACCAGGCCGATGTAGCGGCTCCAGTCCCAGTGCCGGCCGGGATCGGTGTGGTCGGCGCCCGGGACCTCGGAGTGGCCGACTATGTGCGCACGATCCGCCGGTATGCCGTACCGGCGGCAGACGTCGGCCGCCAGCCGGGCCGAAGCCGCGTACATCGCGTCCGTGAAGTCCTGCGGGCGGTCCACGAAGCCCACGTGCTCGATGCCGACACTGCGCTCGTTCATCGAGCGGCTCCCCGAGTGGAAGGCCACGTCCAGCTCGCGCACCATCTGCTCCACGTGCCCGTCCCCGCGCACTATGTAGTGCGCCGAGGCCTTGTGCCACGGGTTCCTGAAAGCGTCCACCGAGGACTCGAAGCCGCCCTGTGTGACATGGACGACTATCCGGTCCACCCGGTAGTCGGCCGGGCGGTCCGCCTTGCGCCAGTTCGCCGGCGAGGCCGACGTCCAGCTCGCCCCCGCGTGGTCGAGCTCGCCCTCCTTGCGCGGCTTGTCCACACCCGGTATCAACCACCAGGCACGGCCGATCTCCTCCCGGCCGGCCACCGCCGCCACCGCGAAGACCCCGAGCCCGCCGAAGAGCACGGCCCTGCGGGTCCGTCCCGGCGACTTCTTCCCCTTGTTCCCCTGCTCGACGATGTGATCCACCCCCCGTACCCCGACAACGCGCTGTGACCCCGCTCGGTTCCCCCGTACTCTGGACGGTGCTATGACTGAGAACCTGCCGCGCACCGCCCGTCCCCTTCGCGTCCTGGCCGCCATGTCCGGGGGCGTGGACTCCGCCGTCGCCGCCGCCCGCGCGGTCGAAGCCGGGCACGACGTGACCGGCGTCCACCTCGCGCTCTCCGCCAACCCGCAGTCCTTCCGGACCGGCGCCCGCGGCTGCTGCACCATCGAGGACTCCCGCGACGCCCGCCGGGCCGCCGACGTCATCGGCATCCCGTTCTACGTCTGGGACCTCGCCGAGCGCTTCCGCGAGGACGTGGTCGAGGACTTCATCTCCGAGTACGAGGCCGGGCGCACCCCGAACCCGTGCCTGCGCTGCAACGAGAAGATCAAGTTCGCGGCGCTGCTCGACAAGGCCCTCGCGCTCGGCTTCGACGCCGTCTGCACCGGCCACTACGCGACCGTCGTGCTGAACGAGGACGGCTCCCGCGAGCTGCACCGCGCCTCCGACATGGCCAAGGACCAGTCGTACGTCCTCGGCGTCCTCGACGAGAAGCAGCTCGCCCACGCCCTCTTCCCGCTCGGCGACACCCTCACCACCAAGGAAGAGATCCGCGCCGAGGCCGAGGAGCGGGGGCTGGCCGTCGCGAAGAAGCCCGACAGCCACGACATCTGCTTCATCGCCGACGGCGACACCCAGGGCTTCCTCGCGAACCGCCTCGGCAGGACCGAGGGCGACATCGTCGACGAGGCGACCGGCGAGAAGGTCGGCACCCACGACGGCGCCTTCGGCTTCACCATCGGCCAGCGCAAGGGCCTGCGCATCGGGCACCCCGCCCCCGACGGCAAGCCGCGCTACGTCCTCGACATCTCCCCGGTGAACAACACCGTCACCGTCGGCCCGGTCGAGGCCCTCGACGTCACCGCCCTCACCGCCATCCGCCCCCGCTGGTGCGGAGCCGTGGCCGCCGCCCCGGGCACCTACACCGCCCAGCTGCGCGCCCACGGCGGCGAGACCGAGGTCTTCGCCGAGGTCGTGGACGGCGAGCTGCGCGTCTCCTTCACCGAGCCCGTCCGCGGCGTGGCCCCCGGCCAGGCGATCGTGCTCTACGACGGCACCCGCGTGGTCGGCTCGGCCACCATCGCCACCACGGCGCGGGCCGCCGCCACCGTCTGACCGGCGCCCTCACGGCATGACGCCGCGGTCCGT
>NZ_JBSGZP010000575.1:0-4886 GCF_053611065.1 Streptomyces sp. NPDC054840 | reverse complement strand
CTCCGCGACCGAGCGGGTACGGCGGACCGGGGCGCCCTCGCGCGGGGTGCGCGCGGCGGCGCCCGCCGCTCCGCCCGCCGCGCGCGCGGTGCGGGCCGGACGCGCCGGGGCCGGCGGGAGCTGGCCCTTCATCGGGCCCCAGTCGTTGGGATCCGGTACGCCCGGCGGGAGCATCTGGCGGCGCTTGGGCGCGTCCGGGTCGTGGGCCTCGCCCGGCTCCTTGGCACCGGGCCAGGCCTTGGCGACGCGCGCGGCCAGGACGAAGTCCTTGCGCAGCGGGTGTCCCTCGAAATTCTCCGGGAGGAGAAGCGGGACGAGGTGCGGGTGGTCGGTGAAGGTCACCCCGAACATCTCGAAGGTCTCGCGCTCGTGCCATTCCGCCCCGGCGTAGACGGCGACCGCGGACGGCAGGGAGGCGGCGCTGTGCGGGACCGTCGTGCGCAGCAGCAGCCGGCGCACCCGGTGGTTCTCCAGCGACGCGACGTGCGCGCAGATCCGGAAGCCGGTGCCGGGCTCGTCGACCGCGCTCAGCCAGTCGAAGTACGTGCAGCCCAGCTTGTCCCGGGCGATTTCCAGGGCGGAGATCCAGCTGCCGACGGGCACGTCCACGGTGAGGACGTCGTACGAGAATTCCGCGACGGCTTCGGCTCCGAAGACCGTCGGCGCCGCGTCGGGGAGGGAGTCGTAGAGGTTCACGCGCCCGCCCCCTGCGCGGATGCCGGCGGGGGCGTGACCAGGCCGCTGGTCAGCTGGGCCACGGACGGCCCGGCGGCGTAGCGCTCGGCCAGCGATTCGCGGGCGATCTTCTCCTGGAGCTTGAGGATGCCCTGGAGGAGGGCTTCGGGACGCGGCGGGCAGCCGGGCACGTAGACGTCGACCGGGATGATCTGGTCGACGCCCTTGGTCACGGAGTACGAGTCCCAGTAGGGGCCGCCGCAGTTGGAGCAGGCGCCGAAGGAGATGACGTACTTCGGCTCCGGCATCTGCTCGTAGAGCCGCTTCACCGCGGGGGCCATCTTGTCCGTGACGGTGCCCGAGACGATCATGAGGTCTGCCTGGCGGGGGCCCGGCGCGAAGGGGATCACACCGAGCCGGATGAAGTCGTGCCGGGCCATGGACGCGGCGATGAACTCGATCGCGCAGCAGGCCAGACCGAAGTTGAAGACCCACAGGCTGTACCGGCGGCCCCAGTTCAGGACCACCTTCATCGGTTCCGGGGCCAGGCGGGAGAGGACTCCCAGGCGCTTGGGCTCCGGCAGCAGCTCCGGCTGAGGTGTCACGTCCATTCGAGGACGCCCTTCTTGTACGCATAGAGCAGGCCGACGGCCAGGAAGCCCAGGAAGATGAACATCTCCACCAGCGTCGTGGCGCCGTAACCGGCGGCGGCGAACACCGTCGCCCACGGGAACAGGAAGATCGAGTCGACGGCGAAGATGACGTAGAGGAACGCGTAGACGTAGTAGCGGACCTGGGTGTGCGCCCAGCCCTCGCCGACCGGGTCCACACCGCATTCGTAGGTCAGCAGCTTCTCGCGGGTCGGGACGACGGGCCGCAGCAGGCGGCCCGCACCGAAGGCGACGGCCACGAAAAGCACACCGAGGGCGGCCAGCAGACCGACGACCGAATAGCTCCGGAAGTAGTCCGCCGCGAGCACGGTTACGGTCGATACCGTTGGTTCAGGCACGTCCGTTCCTCGCTCCTCGGTCACTGTCGACGATCTGGTACGGACGGGAGTCTAGGGCCTGCCTCACACAGGGTGGGGTTATCCCCCGTTCACAGCACCCCGGCCACCCCATGGCACCAGCGGGTCGCACTTGACAGGGTGTGGCGCATGACCCTGAGCCATGCCGTACCCGACAACGATCGACCTCCCCCCGTCCGCGCCGTTTTCAGCGCCGTGACGTGGAAGGAGATCGCCTATCTCGTGAGCAACCTGCCGTTGGCGATCGTCGGTTTCGTTTACGCGGTTGTCATGGTTTCCACCGCCGGCGGTCTTTCCGTGACCGCGGTCGGTATTCCCCTGCTCGCGTGCGGTCTATATCTGTCTCGGCAATTGGGACGGCTGGACCGGGCACGCGCCCGCGGGCTGCTGGGCGTACGGGTGGACGAGCCGACCCCGATCCCCGGGCCGAAGCGGTCCGGCGGATTCTTCCCCTGGCTGTGGACGAGCATCAAGGACCCGGTCGGCTGGCGCACGGTGCTGTACCAGCTGATCCGGCTGCCGTGGGGAGTACTCACCTTCACGGTAGCGCTGACCGGCCTGTTCGTGCTGTGGCCGGTGCTGCCGTACCTGGTGCGGCTGATGGCGAACGCGGACCGGGCGATGGTACGGGGGCTGCTGTCGCCCTCCGACGACCTGGAGCGGCGGATCGCGGAGCTGGAATCCGACCGGGGGGTCGTGGTCGACACGGCGGCGGCGGACCTGCGGCGCATCGAGCGGGACCTGCACGACGGGGCGCAGGCCAGGCTGGTGGCCCTGGCGATGGGGCTGGGATTGGCGAAGGAGAAGCTGCTGGAGGACCCGGAGGGCGCGGCGGCGATGGTCGACGAGGCGCACGGGGAGGTGAAGCTGGCGTTGCAGGAGCTGCGGGACCTCGCACGGGGTATCCACCCGGCGGTGCTGACGGACCGGGGGTTGGACGCGGCGCTGTCGTCGGTGGCGGCGCGGTGCGTGGTGCCGGTCAAGGTGGCGGTGGATCTGCCGGCTGATCCGCCGGGAGGGCGGCCGGGAGGGCGGCCCGCGGAGGCGATCGAGGGGATCGCGTACTTCGTGGTGTCCGAGCTGCTGCAGAACGTCAGCAAGCACGCGGGGCCGGAGGCGCGGGGCGCGACCGTCGACGTGTGGCGGGCGGGGGCGCGGCTGATGATCCGGGTGTCGGACGACGGGCGGGGCGGAGCGAGTCCCTCCGGGGGGAGTGGGCTGGCGGGGCTCGCGGAGCGGTTGGGCGCGGTGGACGGGGTGTTGTCGGTGGACTCGCCCGCGGGGGTGGGGACCGTGGTGACGGCCGAGCTGCCGTGGCGGGACCGGGGGTAGGGCCCCGGCCCCCTTCCGTAGGTGCGCGGGACTCCCGTCCGGGTGGGCGGGGGTCCCGTCCGCGTGTCCGGCGCCGTGCGCCTCGCCGGCGGGGCCGCAGAGGATGGGGCGGGGCCGTGGAGCTTCACTGCACCGCCGTTTCCCAGGGCTCCGCCCCGGACCCCGCGCCTCAAACGCCGGCGGGGCTGGATGTGGCGCCGCCTCGACGACACGCACCAGGTGGGGGTGTCGGCGGGGCTGGATGGGGCTGCCCGGCTCGCATGCACCCGCCGGGTGGGGTCGGCGCTCACACACCCGGCGGGCGGGATGTGGGGGCGGCTCGCCTCGGACGTCGGCGGGGCTTCGGGGTGGGGTTAACCCCCCGGTGGAGATGCCGACCCGCCGGATGGTCGTGGGGGGCCGGGGGGCGGCAGGGTGAGGGGTATCGGAGGACCGGAAGGGCGGGTCGGGATCATGGACAACGGCAGAGGCGCGAGCGGCGGGATCGGCGCGGTGCTGCGGGCTCCGGTCGAGGGGCGGACCTGGCGAGAGCTCGGGTACCTGCTGATCGGGCTGCCGCTGAGCACGCTGTACTTCTCGCTCGCCATCGCCGGCGTGAGCCTCGGCGCCGGACTGCTCGTCACCTTCATCGGCGTTCCGGTCCTCGCCGGCGTGCTCGCCATGTGCCGCGGCTTCGGGCACCTGGAGCGGGCCCGGGTGCGCGTGCTGCTCCGGGCGGACATCGCCGCCCCCGCACCGATCCGGGCGAAGAAGGCCGGGCCCCTCGCCGCCATGGGTGCGCTCCTCAAGAGCGGGAGCGCCTGGCGGCACGCGCTGTACTCGGTCATCCACTTCCCGTGGGCGGTGTTCTCCTTCTGCCTGGCCCTGGTGCTCTGGGCGTGCGGGTGGGCGTATCTGCTGTACCCGCTGTGGTTCTGGGTCTTCCCGGCCTTCACGGACCGGCCCGGTCTGCAGCTCTTCCAGAACGACGACTACACCTTCTACCTCGACTCGCCTGCCGCGATCGCCCTCACCAGCCTGATCGGGCTGGCCGTCACCCTGGCCACCCCCTGGGTGATCCGGGCCCTGACCACCGTCGACCGCGTGATGGTCGGCGGGCTGCTCGGGGCGTCGAGCCTGGCCACGCGCGTCAGCGAGCTGGAGTCCGACCGTGGGGTGGTCGTGGACACCGCCGCCGCCGACCTGCGGCGCATCGAGCGGGACCTGCACGACGGGGCGCAGGCCAGGCTGGTGGCGCTGGCGATGGATCTGGGGCTGGCGAAGGAGAAGCTGACCGAGGATCCGCGGGCCGCCGCCCGGATGGTGGACGAGGCGCACGGCGAGGTGAAGATCGCTCTCCAGGAGCTGCGTGACCTGGCCCGCGGGATCCACCCGGCCGTGCTGACCGACCGTGGGCTGGACGCGGCACTGTCCTCGGTGGCCTCGCGGTGCGCGGTGCCGGTACGGGTGGCCGTGGATCTGCCGGCCCGGCCCGTGGCGGCGATCGAGGGGATCGCGTACTTCACGGTCTCGGAACTGCTGCAGAACGTCAGCAAGCACGCGCTGGCCCGGTCGGCCTCGGTGGACGTGTGGAAGTCCGGGGAGCGGCTGCTGATCCAGGTCGCCGACGACGGCCGGGGCGGGGCCGGGCCCCGGGCGGGGGCGGGGCTGGCGGGGCTGACCGAGCGGCTGGACGCCGTGGACGGGGTGCTGGTCGTCGACTCCCCCGCGGGGGGCGGGACGACGGTCACGGCCGAGCTGCCCTGGCGCCCGTAGGCCTGGTACAGCTACCGAAGGCAGGGCCGGATGGCCCGGCCCTGCCGCCGCGCCCCCCCGCCCCGTAGCAGCCCCCCCCCCCCCCCCGCGCCCCCAC
>NZ_JBSGZP010000574.1:0-4898 GCF_053611065.1 Streptomyces sp. NPDC054840 | reverse complement strand
CGGCCGCCCTCGCCCTGGACGCGCCCGTCCACCGGACCGCCCTCGGGGTGGGCCTGGGGATCGTCTGCGCCGGCCTGTTGATGCTGGGCGCGTGCCGGCGACGACCGGGACCGCTGTGGCGGCTCGCCCCGGCCGCGGCGGCGGCGCTGCTGTGCGCGGCCGCCGGAGCGGGGGTGGCCGGGCTCCAGCGCGGCGAGGCGCGGGCCGGGCCGGTGGCCGGGCTGGCCCGGGAGCACGCCCGCGTCCTCGTGGAGCTCACCGTCGGCTCCGACCCGAGGACCGCCCGGAGCGGGAGCGGGCCGCCCATGGTGGTCCTGGACGCGGTGGTGACCCGGGTGACCGGGCCCGACGGGTCGAGTACCCGGGTCGAGACCCCGGTGCGGGTACTGGCCGGGCATCCGGGGTGGGCCCGGCTGAAGCCTTCCACGCGGGTGCTGGTGGTCGCCCGGCTGGCTCCGGCGCGGGGCGGGGAGCGGGCCTCGGCGCTGCTGCGCCCGGCCGGTGACACCCCGCCCCGGGTGGCCGGCGGCCCGGACACCGTCCAGCGGTTCGCGGGGCGGCTGCGGGCCGGGCTGCGCGAAGCCACCGAGGGGCTCCCACCGGATGCCAGGGCCCTGCTGCCGGGACTGGTCGTCGGGGACACCTCCAGGATTCCGCCCGATCTGCACGAGGCCTTCCGGGCCACCGACCTGCTGCACCTGCTGGCCGTCTCCGGTTCCAACCTGACCGTGGTGCTGTTCCTGCTCATCGGGCCCCCGGCCCGTGCGCAGCAGGCGGAACGGCGCGGGCTGGCGCCCCGGCTCGGACTCTCGCTGCGGGTCACCGCCGTGTGCGGGGCGGCTCTGACGCTGGCGTTCGTGGTGGTGTGCCGGCCGGAGCCGAGCGTGCTGCGGGCCGCTGCCTGCGGGGCGGTCACCCTGCTGGCCATCGCCACCGGGCGGCGCAGGTCCCTGATCCCGGCCCTGGGCGCCGCCGTGCTGCTGCTGGTGCTCTACGACCCGTGGCTGGCGCGCAGTCACGGCTTCCTGCTCTCCGTGCTGGCCACCGGGGCGCTGCTCACCCTCGCTCCCCGGTGGAGCGAGGCACTGCGGCGCCGTGGGGCGGGGCCGAGGCTCGCCGAGGCGCTGGGTGCCGCCGCGGCCGCGCAGGCGGTGTGCGCGCCCGTGGTGGCCGTGCTCGCCGCGCGGGTCAGCCTGGTGGCGGTCCCCTGCAACCTGCTGGCCGAGCTGGCGGCAGGACCCGCGACGGTCCTCGGCTTCGCCGCGCTCGCGGTGGCTCCGGTGTGGATGCCCGCCGCAGAGCTGCTCGCCCGGTGCGCGGGGGTGCCCGCCGGATGGATCGCCGGCGTGGCTCGGGCCGGGGCCCGGTTCCCGGGCGCGGAGCTGCCGTGGCCGGGCGGGGTCACCGGCGGCGTTCTGCTGGCCTGCGCCACCCTGGCCGTCGTGACGATCGGTGGTATCCGGTTCCGCGGAAGAGGGTGGCTCTGCTCCGCCTTGGCGGCGCTGCTGCTCCTGGCCGTACTGCGGCCGCCGCAGCTCACCCGTACGCTCTCCGGCTGGCCGCCGCCCGACTGGAGCTACGTCCAGTGCGCCGTGGGGCAGGGGGACGCCGCCGTGCTCGCCGTCGGACCCGGTGAGGCCCTCGTGGTGGACGCCGGCCCGGAACCCGGACCGGTGGACGACTGTCTGCGCGCGTTGGGCGTGCGGCGGGTTGCGATGCTCCTGCTGACGCACTTTCACGCCGACCACGTCGGAGGCCTGTCGGGGGTGCTGCGGGGCCGGTCCGTGGGTGTGATCCAGGCCACCGCGCTGGAAGAGCCGCCGGGACAGGCCGAGTTCGTCCGGCGGACCGCGGCGGCCGCCGGAGTGCCGATCGTGAAGGCGGTACAGGGGGAGCGGCGCCGGGCCGGAGCGTTCGAATGGCAGGTGCTCTGGCCTCCGCCGGACGGACCGCCGCCCGAGGGCCCCAACGACGCGAGCGTCGCCCTGCTGGTGCGGGGCGGGGGGCTGACCCTGCTCCTCCTCGGTGACCTCGAACCGGCCGCGCAACAGGCCCTCTTGAGAGCCCGTCCGGACCTCGGCCCGGTGGATGTCCTCAAGGTCGCCCACCACGGCTCGGCGCACCAGGATCCGGAGCTGTACGCCCGGATCCGGCCACGGCTCGCACTCGTTCCCGTCGGCGTGGGCAACCGCTACGGACACCCCGCGCCGAGTACGCTCGCCCGGCTGCGGGAACTGGGGACGACCGTGCTGCGTACCGATGTCGACGGCTCGATCGCCGTCACCGGGAGCGGATTTCGACTACGAGCATTTTCGGCCAACCGGCGGCGGAGTCGTCGCGGCCATACCGGGCGCGACCACTCTGTTTGCCCACAACCCGACAGCATGATCGAATGCGTCTTCGCCAGAACGGTCCAAGTCCACACAGCACGGGGGTGCATCAGCCATGTTCGGTCGCCGACGGGGGATGGAGACGGCCGGAAATTCCAGCCCGCCCACATCCGCGACACTGACGCTGCCGCCGACGGCGCGTCTGCTCAGCTGCCGGGTCCTCGACACGGTCCACCGACCGGTACGACAGGCCGCGTTCGAGGTGACCGACCCGATCGGCCGCCGCATCGTCAGCGGCGAGACCGACCCGTACGGCGGCTTCGCCGTGGCCGTACCGGAGGGGGAGTACCGGCTCTCCGTGACCTCGGAGGGGTACGCACCGTTCCACGGGGTGACACTCGTGGGGGACCCGGGGCAGCCCGGCACCGCGGAGATCATCCTCGACACGGTGGAGCCGCCGCTGCTGCCGCAGCCCGGACACTGGGAACTCGACCCGACGCACTCGTCCATCGGGTTCACGGCCCGCCACATCGGTCTGGCCCGGATCCGGGGCCGGTTCACCACGTTCGCCGGGGCGGTACGGATAGCCGAGCGCATGGAGGACTCCTCCATGCACGTGATCATCGACGCGGCGAGCATCGACACCGGGGTGCGGCTGCGCGACGACCACCTGAGGTCGGGGGACTTCCTGGACGCGGTCCGCCACCCCACGGTGGAGTTCTACAGCGAGCGGTTCATCCACCGCAGCGGCAGCGGCTGGGCCGTCGCCGGGGCGCTGACCCTGCACGGGGTGAGCCGGTCCGTGACCCTGGACACCCAGTACCTGGGCTTGGGCACGGGTCTGGAGGGAGAGCTCCGGGCGGCCTGCCGGGCCACCGCCGAACTGCACCGTGAGGACTTCACCCTCAACTGGCAGTCGATGCTGGCGCACGGGATCGCCGCCATCGGTTCGAGCGTGGAAGTGACCCTGGACGTCCAGGCCGTGCGCAAGGCCTGACGCGGAGGCGGAGCGGCCGGGGGGTGCCCCGCCGGTCGGGCCGGATCAAGGAGCGGTGTCCGGTGACCCGAGGCCGGCCTGCTCGGCGGGGCACCCCTACGGGGCTTCCAGCCAGCCCTCGTACTCGGCGGCGAGGTCGTCCAGGGTGCTGCTGTCGAGCCGTTCCTGCGGGTCCTCGACGACCACCAGCCACTGGGCGTCCTCGGCGTCGTCCTCGCCGGCCAGCGCGTCGCGGACCACATGCGGCTCCTCGGGGAGGCCGAAGCGGTCGACGGCTTCCTGGGCCACCTCCTCGGCGGCGTCGCGGTCGGGCAGGACGAGTACATGTCGCACATTCACGCGACCATTCTCGGGCACGCGGGGCGGAGGGCTGTCGGTGCGGCGTGGGATGCTGGAGCCGATGGCCACCAGGAAGAACTCCACCGACGATCCGCTTGCCCCGCTCACCCTCGCGGTGGGGCAGGAGGAGCTGCTGCTCGACCGTGCCGTGCGCGAGGTGGTGGCGGCCGCCCGCGCCGCCGATGCCGACACGGACGTCCGCGACCTCGCCTCCGAGCAGCTCCAGCCCGGCACGCTCGCCGAGCTGACGAGCCCCTCGCTCTTCTCCGAGCGCAAGGTGCTGGTCGTGCGCAACGCCCAGGACCTGTCCGCGGACTCGGTCAAGGAGGTCAAGGCCTACCTCACCGCGCCCTACGAGGAGATCGTCCTGGTCCTCCTGCACGCGGGCGGCGTCAAGGGCAAGGGTCTGCTGGACGCGGCCCGCAAGGCGGGCGCGCGGGAGATCGCCTGCCCGAAGATGACGAAGGCGGCGGACCGGCTGTCGTTCGTGCGGGGCGAATTCCGCACGCTGGGCAGGTCGGCGACCCCGGAGGCGTGCCAGAACCTGGTGGACGCGATCGGCAGCGACCTGCGGGAGCTGGCGAGCGCCGCCGCCCAGCTGTGCGCCGATGTCGAGGGCACCATCGACGAGGCCGTCGTCGCCCGCTACTACACGGGCCGGGCCGAGGCCTCCAGCTTCACGGTCGCCGACCGGGCGGTCGAGGGGCGGGCGGCCGAGGCCCTGGAGGCCCTGCGCTGGTCCCTGTCCACCGGGGTGGCACCGGTGCTGATCACCAGCGCCCTGGCCCAGGCGGTCCGCGCGATCGGCAAGCTCGCCTCCGCCCCCCGTGGGTCCCGCCCCGGCGACCTGGCCCGGGACCTGGGCATGCCGCCGTGGAAGATCGACCGGGTCCGCCAGCAGATGCGCGGCTGGTCGGCGGACGCGGTCTCGGACGCCCTGCGCGCCGTGGCCGCCGCCGACGCCGGAGTCAAGGGCGGCGGCGACGATCCCGAGTACGCCCTGGAGAAGGCCGTGGTGGCGGTGGCCCGCGCGGCCCGCCCCCAGCGCCGCTAGCCGGCGCCCCGCCGGACGGCGACGAAGCGCCAGGCCGGTGACCAGCGGGCTCCGGCCGCCGCGCCCGAGGCCCTGGCCTCGACCGGCCTCGCCGCCTCACCGCGTAGCGGGTAACACGAAGGCCCCGGCCGCCACCCGGGGGAAGGGTGGCGGCCGGGGCCTTCGGTTACTTCTGGTT
>NZ_JBSGZP010000573.1:0-4899 GCF_053611065.1 Streptomyces sp. NPDC054840 | reverse complement strand
GATGTAGGCCGAGGTGTAGGAGGGCTCTGCCAACTGCCGCTGCGTCAGGCCGAGTTCCCCCCGCATGCGCTGCACCCTGCGGCCGATCCGGGCCGGTTCGTCCATGGATTCCCCCTGGTCGCTCGAACTCCCCAGTATTCAGGGGGAGCAGGCATTGCGCACGCCCCGCCCGCCACCTAGTTTAAGCAACCGATTCACTGCGCTTAACAAACCACTTAACTTCCGTTCCCGGGGGAGTACTTCATGGATCCAGTCAGAGACTCGGGCAGGCGTCCGGGCAAGGGCAGGCGCCCGGCCCCGCGTTCGGCGCTGCGCGCGGCCGTCGCGATGGTCTGCGTGACCGCCGCGCTGGTGGCCGCCGGACCCGCCGACGCGGCCGACGCCCCGGCGGGGCCGCGGATCGAGGTCGAGATACCCGGGCCGGAGCACGGCGGTGACGCCGGATCGGGCCACGCCCGCGTACCGGCCGCCGGCAGCCCCGCCAAGGCCACGGGCCGGCTGTCCCCGGCCGAACGGTCCGCCGACGGCCAGGTCACCAAGCTGATCGACAACGGCTCCACGGGCGACCGCCTCGACGTGGTGGTCATCGGTGACGGATACACCGCCGCCGAACTGGCCCGGTTCCACACCGATGCCGAGCAGAAATGGGCCGAGGTGACCGCCGTCGAGCCCTACACCACGTACCGGAACCTCTTCAACGTCTGGACGGTCGACGCCGTCTCGCACGACTCGGGAGTCTCCGGCGACCCCGATCCGGCCGCAGTCCGAGACACCGCCCTCGGCTCCTACTTCTGGTGCGAGAACATCGAGCGGCTGCTCTGCGTCGACCAGCCCAAGGTGGACGCGTACGTGGCGAAGGCGCCCGCCGCCGACCTCGTCATCGTCCTGGCCAACAGCGCCAAGTACGGCGGGGCGGGCTACAACGAGCCCAGCGCCACCCTCGGCTACGAGGGGATATCGACGGCCTCCGCCGGCCACCCGAAGTCCGGCCAGGTCGCCATCCACGAGACCGGCCACTCCCTCGGCAAGCTCGCCGACGAGTACTTCTACCCGGGCATCCCGGAGTACGAGAAGTACACCGGCCCCGAGCCCGCCGAATCCAACAGCTCGGCCCTCCCGGCCGACCGCATGGCCGCGCGGCGCGCCAAGTGGTACCGCTGGCTCGGGGAGGCGTCGCCCGACGGTGGCACGGTCGGTGCCTACGAGGGCGGCAACTACTTCGTGACCGGGCTGTACCGGCCCACCGACAACTCCCTCATGCGGGTCCTGGGCAAGCCCTTCAACCTGCCCGGCGTCGAGTCGATGATCGCCGGCTTCTACCAGCACGCACGGATCGTCACCCCGCTCACCCCGACCGACCGCACCCTGCGGCTGCGCCACACGGCGAAGGCCTCCGTACCGAAGCTGGCCGGCGCGGACGGCCGCCAGCCCGTGGTCCGCTGGTACCTCGACGGCCGCGAGCTGAGGCGCTTCGAGGGCCGCACCGAGGTGTCCGTGGCGGAATTGTGGCTCTTCGACTTCCGCACGCACCGCCTGACGGTCACGGCCGAGGACCGCACCCCGTCCGTGCGCGACCCGAAGGTGAAGCGCACCCTGCACTCCTCGGTCGACTGGAACGTCCGGCTCTGAGGCCCCTCCCGCGACGGAACCCCGGCCGTCCGGCCCGGCACCGCCGGGCGGGACGGTCCGGGGCGGACGGGGGTGATCACCCGTCAGGCTCCCTCGAAGCTCCTATTGGTCGTCAAGCGGCGGTGAGCCAGTCTCGGTAGGCATTGGCGACGTTGTCGTCGCGGCGGGTTCCGCGTTCGATGCAGGAGAAGACCGCAGGCCAGACGCCGAAGTGGTTGGCGACGGCGGTGAGGGTGATGTTCCGCGGCCGTGAGAAGGGGGTGCGCGGGACGAAGAACCTGTTACGCGGTCGGCCAGGACGTCTCGGTCGACGACGTACGGGCGAACCTCGAACCGGTCCCGGCCGACAAATACCGGCTCCTGAAGGTCGACGAGGAGGTCGAGATCCGGTCCTTCGTCGACTCGCACCAGGGCGTGACCTACGAACGCGGGTCGTGCCATTACCAGCTGGGCACACGGGTCCAGGTGCAGCCCGACAAGGAAGTCATCGTGGTGGAGAAGGACACCGACCGCGCGTACACGGGCGACGCGGCGCGCAGTCTCCTGTTCGGCACGGGCATCCGGGGGACCGTCTGCGTGAAGGCCGGGCGCAATCCCCAGCTGGAGGTGTACGTCGAGCCGTTCGGTGAACCGGAAGCTCAAGCCCAGGACGCGGCTGCTCATCATGTTCTGAACCGTCCCGTACGGCTCACAGGTCCCCGACGGCGAAGATCGCCTCCATGACCTCGTGGGGGAGGTGGTGAGAGCCGGCCCGACTCGGGGCTCCCATGCTCCCGTCTCCGCCAGGCGCAGGCGGCCGGAGCCCGGTCGCGCGACCGCGCACCGGCCGGTGGCCGCGGCGACGGGGGATCGCGGCGGACACCGGCCGGTGGGGGTGCGTGGGGAGGGAGACGGCTACATGGGGTCCATTCCCCGGTCGTCCATCCGGCTCTCCTGCTCGCTCTGCTCCTGGAGGCGGCGGGCCTTCTCCTTCAGCCGGCGGCGCTCCTCCGGGTCGGTGGACCGCTCGGCCGCGTCGTTCAGCTCCTGGGCCTTGGCGCGGATCTGCTGGGACCGGCCGCGGGACTCACCTGAAACGCTCATGTTCACTCCTTGGATCTGTGGGGAGAGCGGGCGGATTCAGCGAACCAGGACTGCCGTGCGCCCGCATCTCGAAGCGTCCCCGAGTGTGAGTCGCCCCCCATGCCCACGGCGGACGGGGGGCGGTCAGTCCGAGTCCGACCCGAGGGCGGAGGTGAGGGCGAACAGGGCCCCGTCCGGGTCGCGCAGCGTCACCCACCGCTCCACCGCGTTCGAGGTGATGTCCGAGACAGGTCGCCCGCCCAGCGAGACGGCCGCCTCCATCGCGGGCCGGAGCTTCGGCACCCGGAAGTGGACGTGCCAGCGGGGCCGGGTGTGGGGGGAGTAGGAGGCGATCTCCACGGGGCCGCTGTTCAGACGGGCGACGGGTTCGCCGTCCTGCCGCAGTACGACCTGGTCCTCCTCGTACGAGACCTCGCAACAGCCGACTCGGCCGGTGGCCCACTCCAGCACGGCGCCGTAGAACATCGCCGCGTCCAGCGCGTTTCTGGTGCGCAGTTCCAGCCAGGCGGGTGACGGGCCCCTGCCCACCCGCCAGCCCGCCTCCACATTGCCCTCCCAGATCCCGAAGACGGCGCCGTCCGGGTCGGCGACGAGCGCGGCGCGGCCGCCGGACTCGAAGGAGACGGGGCCGACCGCGATCGTGCCCGTCCGCTCCCGGATCCGGTCCACCGCCACATCGGCGTCGTCGACGGCGAAGTACGGGGTCCAGGCCGCCGCGACGCCCAGGTCCGCGGCCAGCGCCCCGATGCCCGCCACAGGGACACGGCCCTGGAAGGCCACCGAGAACGCCTCGCCCAGGCGGGTCGGGCGGAACCTCCAGCCCGCGACCGCACCGTAGAAGTGCTGGGCCGTGCCCAGGTCGCGCGTCATCAGGCTCACCCAGCACGGTGCCCCGAAGACTTCCCTCGTCGAAATCTCCACCACTCGCTCCGTCCCTGACGAGCCGCTCGCCCTCCGTCTCATTCTCGTCCTTCTCGGGATGATCCTCGCGAATGACGAGAGTGAAAGCACGCAGAAGGAGTCGGAGAATCACGCTCCGTGTCGATCCCGTCCGTGGCGCGTGGCGATAACCTCGGTCCCGGACGCCCCGCAGCCCCGGAAAGCAGGTCTCCCATGGCCGAATCCCAGATTCCCGTGATCGATCTCGGGCCGTGGCGGTCCGGCGGACCTGATGCCCGCGCCCGTACGGCCGCCCGCGTCGACGAGGCCCTGCGCGCCGCGGGCTTCCTCCTGGTGACCGGGCACGGCGTGGACCCCTCGCTGCCCGCGCGGATCCGGGAGGCGGCGGGTGAGATCTTCCGGCTGCCCGCGAGCGCGAAGGCGCCGTACGCCGTCCCGGTCGGCGGCCGGGGCTGGCTCGGCCCCGGGGCGGAGGCCAACAGTTACGCCGAGGGCAAGGCCTCGCCGCCCGACCTCAAGGAGTCGTGGTCGTTCGCCGCCGACGAGCCCACCGGCGTCCCCTCCGTGGACGTCGAATGGTTCGCGCCCAACGTCTGGCCGGCCGAAGTGCCGCGGCTGCGACCGCTGGTGATGGAGTACCTGCACCTGATGCGGGCGCTCTCCGACGAGCTGCTGGAACTCCTGGCCGGCGCGCTGGGCCTGGGCGAGGACTACTTCACCCGCCACACCTCACACCCCACCTGGGGGTTCAACCTCAACTGGTACCCGGGCACCGAGGTCGTCGGCCCGCCGCTGCCCGGCCAGTTCCGCATCGGCGCGCACACCGACTTCGGTACGGTCACGGTCCTCGACCGGCAGCTGGGCGCCGGCGGGCTCCAGATCCACACAGACGCCGACGGCTGGCAGGACGCGCCCTTCGATCCCGCGGCGCTCACCGTCAACATCGGTGACCTGATGGCCCGCTGGACGGGCGACCGCTGGCGCGCGGGCCGCCACCGGGTGCTGCCGCCGCCCACCGAGACACCCGCGGAGGAACTGATCTCCCTCGTCTACTTCTACGAATGCGATCCGCACACCCGGGTGGAGTCCTTGCCCGCTCCCGTCGGCCGGGTGGTGCACGACCCGTTCGACTCCCACACCTACCTGCGGGGCAAACTCGACTCGATCAGCGTGGCTCATACTCAGGGGTGACCGGGACCCTCCCCCTCCCCCCGGGGTCGGACGGGCAGATCGCTCCCGAAGCCGACGATCCGCCAAGTCCCTCGCCATAGCGTGCAGTTCATGAAG
>NZ_JBSGZP010000572.1:0-4903 GCF_053611065.1 Streptomyces sp. NPDC054840 | reverse complement strand
GCCGCCCAACGGCTTCTGGGCCCAGGCCGCCGCCGACCCCGGGCGCACCGTCCTGGTGACCCCCGAGGGCGAGGAATGGAGCGCCGGCCGGCTGCACGCCGACGTCAACCGCCTCGTCCACGGCCTGCGCGCCGCCGGTCTGGAGAAGGGTGACGTCTTCGCCGTCGTCCTGCCCAACGGCGTCGAGTTCCTGACCGCCTACCTGGCCGCCTCCCAGGCGGGCTTCTACCTCATTCCCGTCAACCATCACCTCGTCGGCCCCGAGATCGCCTGGATCGTCTCCGACTCCGGGGCCAAGGTCCTCATCGCCCACGAGCGCTTCGCCGACGCCGCCACCGCCGCGGCCGACGAGGCCGCCCTGCCCGCGAGCCACCGCTACGCCGTCGGAGCGGTCGCCGGCTTCCGGCCGTACGCGCGGCTCCTCGACGGGCAGCCCGCGAGCGCCCCCGAGGACCGCACGCTGGGCTGGGTCATGAACTACACCTCCGGCACCACCGGCCGCCCGCGCGGCATTCGCCGCCCGCTGCCCGGCAAGCTCCCGGAGGAGACGTACCTGGGCGGCTTCCTCGGCATCTTCGGCATCCGACCCTTCGACGGCAACGTCCACCTGGTCTGCTCGCCGCTGTACCACACCGCCGTCCTGCAATTCGCGGGCGCCGCCCTGCACATCGGGCACCCGCTGGTCCTGATGGACAAGTGGACGCCGCGGGAGATGCTCCGCCTGATCGACGGCCACGCCTGCACGCACACCCACATGGTGCCGACCCAGTTCCACCGCCTCCTCGCCCTCCCGCAGGAGACGAAGGACGCGTACGACGTCTCCTCGATGCGGCACGCCATCCACGGCGCCGCGCCCTGCCCCGACCACGTCAAACGGGCGATGATCGACTGGTGGGGGCGCTGCGTGGAGGAGTACTACGCGGCCAGTGAGGGCGGCGGCGCCTTCGCGACCGCCGAGGACTGGCTGAAGAAGCCGGGCACGGTCGGAAAGGCCTGGCCGATCAGCGAACTCGCCATCTTCGACGACGACGGCAATCGGCTGCCGGCCGGAGAACTGGGCACCGTCTACCTCAAGATGAACACCGGCGGGTTCAGCTACCACAAGGACGAGGGCAAGACGAAGAAGAACCGGATCGGCGACTTCTTCACCGTCGGCGACCTGGGCCTGATGGACGACGAGGGCTACCTCTTCCTCCGTGACCGCAAGATCGACATGATCATCTCGGGCGGGGTCAACATCTACCCCGCCGAGATCGAGTCGGCCCTGCTCACCCACCCGGCCGTCGCCGACGCCGCTGCCTTCGGCATCCCGCACGCCGACTGGGGCGAGCAGGTCAAGGCGGTCGTCGAACCGGCCGAGGGCTTCGTGGCGGGCGACGCCCTGGCCGCGGAGATCCTGCACCACTGCGAGCGGCGGCTCGCCGGCTACAAGCGCCCCAAGACGGTCGACTTCATCGAGACGATGCCGCGGGACCCGAACGGCAAGCTCTACAAGCGCCGGCTGCGCGACCCGTACTGGGAGGGTCACGAGCGCGCGATGTGACCGTACGCGCCTCACCCGGGTGAGCCCCGGCCGTCCGGGCGGCCGCATCACCCCGCGCACGCGCCTCCCACGGCCGCGTGCTCGGCCCCCGGCGCCGGCAGACGTGGCGCAGCAGCGCCCTGAGCGCGGTGCGGTGCAGGCCGGTCAGCTCGGCCTCGGTCCGCTGCGACGGGGCCTCCGCTGAGGTCATTCCGAGTGCCCCGGTGTCGATAGGTGTCAGGAGCGGGTGCCGGCCTCGCTCCGCTTCATGTAGCCGTCAGGAGGACACCCAGCGTCCGGGTCCTCTGGGGCACATGCTGGGGTCCTCTGTATCTCCGAAGTCCCCGTAGAGGTAGACCCACACCGTGCACGTCGGATCCTCGGTAAATGACAGCCGAAGGTCATGGCCACGTGTGGGGTCTCGTCGCGGGCGATGAGGCCGTCGGCTTTGGGGCTGCCGTAGAAGGCCCAGAGGCCATTGGACAGCTTCTCGGGATTGGCGCAGTCGGCCATCGCCTTGACCTTGTCGAATCCCGTTCCGGTGAAGGTGTGTTCCTTCGAGAAGGTCAGGGACGTCCCTGCTGGGCTAGTGGCCGTCGGGCGCGCGGCAGCAGTGACCAGCGCACGTAGGAGCGGAGCAGAAGGGCATGCTCGGGATGCCGGGCGGCAACCCGGTCCGGGTGGCGTTCGATCCGGGCGGACAGCTCGTCCCGCTCCGGCAGCACCTGATAGGCGCCGAGCAGGCCGCGCAGATAGTCGACGGTTCGGGGGGCGGCCTGGCCGTCTCCCACCGTGGCGTCACTGCACCCGCTCAAGTAGTGCCCGGCGGGGAACCACGTGCCCGGACACAGAAGCCCCCGCCGGCGTGCGGGGCTTTCGCGCGTCACAGATCAGTCACAGCCCACCCACAGCGGTCCCGGCGCCGACACCATGACGCGATGCGCACACACCACACCGTCACCCTCCTCGCCGCCGCCGGCCTCCTCGCACTCACCGGCTGCTCAGAGGCCGTCACCAGCGAGCCCAAGCCCGACGACAAGGTCGCCGCCTCGCCGTCCGCATCACAGTCGAGCATCGCCCCTGAGGCGCTCCGCTCCGCAGCCGCCGCCGGCATCCCGCCCAGCCCCGCCCCCGAGCAGCGCGCCATCTACCTCGCCGCGCTCAACAAGATCGACCCCGAGATCGTCAACGGCAAGGACGACAAGGCCGTCAGCCGCGGGCTGAGCCAGTGCCAGTCCATGAAGGACGAGAAGGACCCGACCAAGCGCGTCGAGTCCACGAACCGGCGCTTCATCAGCCCCAACCATCCGGACGGCTTCGGCCCCACCAAGGCCGCCTTCATCCTCGCCGCCGTACAGACCAACCTCTGCCCCACGTACTGACGGGGCCACAGACCACCACGGTGCGGGTGGCCGCGTCCGGGGACGCCGCCCTGCCCGCCGCCGGCCTGCCCGCCGTGGCCCGCGCGCCGGCCCCGTGCGGGATACGCGCGGACGCCGTCGCCGAACCGGCCGCGACCCTGGTGGGGTGGCGGACCCGGCCGGCGGACCCCCGTGGACGGCTGCGGAGGCCGGCCGGACGACGCCGCACCCGCCTCCTCCCGCCCGGCCGGCCTGAGGCGGGGCCTGGCCCGCGGGTCAGCGCCGTTCGCGGACCAGGACCACCTTCAGCTTCGGCGACGTGAGGATGTCCCGCTCGCAGAAACGTGCCGTGACCCAGCGCTCCTCGGAGTACATCCGGGTCTGGTCGGCGTAGTACGGCGAGCCCGGGTTCGAGGACTGGCTGTACGTCAGCAGGGTGCGCGCCACCGGACAGCGCCCGCCGTCCCAGCCGACCGCCTGGATGTGGCTGGACCCGTGCACCACCTCCGGGTATCCGCCGGCCGCCGCGTTCCACGGCGCCTCGATCTTGTTCCAGACGCCGAGCGACTCCGTGCCGCCGCCCACCGGCAATTTGCGTCCGCCGCGGACGACGAACTGGTGCTCACCCAGCGGGGCGTCCAGCGCGATGGCGGCCGTCTTCAGCTCCGCCACGGCGTCCGCGAGTGCCCGCCCGATGCCGGGCGCCGCCTGATTGAGCGTACGGGGGGTGCGTACGGGATCGGCCGCCGAGAACGGCACCAGCCACAGGTCCTTGGCCGGCGTCGAGGCCGTCAGCCTGCGCCAGAACCGGTCGAACAGCAGCGCGCCGCGGCTGGCGCTGTCGGTCGTACGGTCCCAGCCCGCCAGCACCCCGCAGGCCGCCGAGACGTCCACCGCACTGCCGTCGCTCGCCGTCGCCGTACCGCCCGGCAGGGCTGAGCACGCCCTCGCCGCGTCCGCCGCCGCCAGGTCACCGGCGGGCACCCGGTTCGCGAACTGCTGCTTCTGCAGGTCGGCCACGGTCAGCCGGCCCTTCACGGCCATCGCGGACACGTCCTCGACCGCCCCGCGTGTGCGCAGCGAGCGCGGGGTGGCGACACTGCCCCAGATCCGCTCGTAGCCCGTCAGCGGCCGGTCGGCGTTGGCCAGCCAGGCACTGTCGTTGGAATTCTCCGCGTAGGGGGCGTCCCGCAGCGTCGGTGCCCTCCCCGGGCCGAAGACGCCCGGCTGCACCGCGTCGGGATCCGAGCCGATCGCGCAGTCGCTGCGCGAACCGTCCAGCACCGCCAGCCCCGAGGCCGGGTACGTGGCCCGGCCCAGCGGGGTGGAGCAGCGGGCCGCCAGCTCGTCGGTGATCCGGGGGAGCACCTGGGTCTGCGTGAAGAGGGTGCCGCCCGCGGAGTCGGCGGCCACGGTGTTGACCCAGGGCAGGCCCTGGGTGCGCTTCAGCGCGTCCTGGATCCCGGCCACCGAGCGGGCCTTGCCCATCGCGAGGGCGGTGTCGGAGCCGCGCAGGTTCGCCGCGTTCGGGTCGTTCAGCGCGTACGCCGTCAGCGCGGTCCACGGCAGGGGCAGGCCCGGGCCGAGGTCCGAGACCACCGGCCCGTAGCGCGTCCACCACTGGGTGCGGGTGACCGGGGCACCGCCGGCCACCGGGACGGTGACGGTCCGCCGGGTCATCCGCTCCAACTTGCCGTCGACCAGGTAGGCGGTCGGGTCGGCCGGGTCCAGGGTGAGCTGATGGAGGCTCACCGGGGTGCCGGTGGCCACCGTGTGGCTCCAGGCCACCTTCTCGTTGAAGCCGAGGTTGACCACGGCGGTGCCGAGCAGGGAGGCGCCCGAGACGTTCAGCTCGCCCGGGATGGTCTGCTGGAACTGCCAGAAGCGGCGACCGCCGTGCCACGGGTAGTGCGGGTTCCCGAGGAGCAGGCCGCGGCCGCTCGCCGTGGTGGGGCCGGCGAAGGCCACGGCGTTGGAGCCCATGTCGTAGGGGCCGGTGTCGAAGAACTCCCGCGCGGCC
>NZ_JBSGZP010000571.1:0-4913 GCF_053611065.1 Streptomyces sp. NPDC054840 | reverse complement strand
GGAGGAAGCCCCCGCACCGGCCGGTGCGGGGGCTTCCTCGTGGGTGGGGCGCTCGGGCCCCGCGGATGCTCAGCCGGTGTTGCGCAGGCCGGCGGCGACGCCGTTGACCGTGAGCAGCAGGGCGCGGGCGAGCAGCGGGTCGGCTTCCTCGCCCGCGGCGGCGGCCGCGCGCTGGCGGGCCAGCAGGGAGACCTGGAGGTAGGAGATGGGGTCCAGGTAGGCGTCGCGTACGGCGAAGGTCTGCTGGAGCACCGGGTTCGAGCCGAGGAGCTCTTCGGCGCCGGTGATGCGCAGGACCTCGCGGACGGTGAGCTCGTGCTCGGCCTCGATGCGGGCGAAGACGTGCTTGAGGTCGTCGGGCACGAGGGTGTCGACGTAGTGGCGCGCGATCCGCAGGTCGGTCTTGGCCAGCGTCATCTCGACGTTGGACAGGAAGTTGCGGAAGAAGTGCCAGCGTCCGCCCATCTCGGCGAGGACGTCCTCCTGGCCGGCCTCGCGCAGGGCCTTGAGGCCGGAGCCGACCCCGTACCAGCCGGGGACGATCTGGCGGGACTGGGTCCAGCCGAAGACCCACGGGATGGCGCGCAGGCCGTCGAGGCCGGCGCCGGAGTCGGGGCGGCGGGAGGGCCGGGAGCCCAGGTGGAGGTCGGCGAGCTGGTCGACGGGGGTCGCGGCGAAGAAGTACGAGGGTAGGTCGGGGTCCTCGACGAGCTCGCGGTACGCGGCGTGCGCGGCGTCGGAGACCACGTCCATGGCCGCGTCCCAGCGGGAGAGGGCCTCGTCGGACTGGCGGGGCGCGGTGTGCAGGGCGGAGGCCTGCAGGGTGGCCGCGACGGTCAGTTCGAGGTTCTCCCGGGCCAGGGAGGGGACGAGGTACTTGTCGGAGATGACCTCGCCCTGCTCGGTGACCTTGATCTCGCCTTCGAGGGTGCCCCAGGGCTGGGCGAGGATCGCGTCGTGGGAGGGGCCGCCGCCGCGGCCGACGGTGCCGCCGCGGCCGTGGAAGAGGCGCAGGCGCACGCCGTAGCGGTGGGCGACGTCGCGCAGCCGGCGCTGGGCGCGGTGGATCTCCCACTGGGAGGTGGTGATGCCGCCGAACTTGGAGGAGTCGGAGTAGCCGAGCATGACCTCCTGGACGTCGCCGCGCAGGGAGACGAGGCGCCGGTAGGAGGGGTCGGCGAGCATCTCGTCGAGGATGACGTCGGCGGCGCGCAGCTCGTCGGTGGTCTCCAGGAGCGGGACGATGCCGATCTTGGCCCAGCCGGTGTGGAGGTCGATGAGGCCGGCCTCGCGGGCGAGGACGGCGGCGGCGAAGACGTCGTCGGCGCCCTGGCACATCGAGATGATGTAGGACTCGATGACCTCGGGGCCGAACTTCTCGAAGGCGTCCTTGATGGCGCCGAAGACGCCGAGGGTCTTGGCTCCTGCGGCGTCGAGCGGGGCCGGGGTGGGCGCCAGCGGGCGGCGGGAGCGCAGTTCCTTGGCGAGGAGCTTCTGCCGGTAGTCGCGCGGCATGTCGGCGTAGCGCCAGGACTCCTCGCCGAGCCGGTCGAAGAGCTGGCCGAGCGCGTGGTGGTGGGCGTCGGCGTGCTCGCGCACGTCCATGGTGGCGAGCTGCAGGCCGAAGGCGGCCAGGGTGCGGATGGTGCGGTCCATGCGGCCGTCGGCGAAGAGCGCGCCGCGGTGTTCGCGCAGGGAGGTCTGGATGAGGGTGAGGTCGGTGAGCAGCTCGGCGGTGCCGAGGTAGTCGCGGCCTTCCTCGTGCGGGATGCCCTTGGCGAGGCGCTCGCGGGTGTTGAGGAGCTTCTGCCGGATGCAGGTGGCCTTGAGGCGGTACGGCTCCTCGGCGTTCAGCCGCTTGTAGCGCGGGCTGATCTCGGGGAGGCGCTCCAGGTCGGCCTGGAGGGAGGCGAGGAGTTCCTCGGTGGCTCCGGTGTAGCGGATGGAGTTGGAGAGGAGTCCGCGCAGGTAGTCGATGAGTTCCAGGGCGTCGGTGATGCCGTGCTCGTGCTGGAGGATCAGCACGTCGCGGGTGACCTCCGGGGTGACGTTCGGGTTGCCGTCCCGGTCGCCGCCGATCCAGGTGCCGAAGGTCAGCGGGCGGGTGCCGGCGGGGATCTCGACGCCGACGCGCTGAAGCTCGGCGGCGAGGTCCTCGAGGACGTCGCCGACGGCGCCGGCGTGCAGCTCGTCGAGGTAGTAGATGGCGTTGCGGGCCTCGTCGGCGGGCTCGGGTCGCACGACGCGCAGCTCGTCGGTCTGCCAGACGAGGTCGATGTTCTCGGCGAGGCGCAGGTCGTGGCGGCGGCGGTCGCCGGCGCCGGTGACGGGCTCCTCCAGCAGGGTGGCGATGCGGCGCAGCTTGTTGAGGACGCTGCGGCGGGCCGCCTCGGTGGGGTGCGCGGTGAAGACCGGGCGGACGTTGAGGTTCTTGACCGTCTCGCGCAGGTGTTCGGGGTCGGCGTCCTTCAGCATGTCGGCCGTGCGGGCGAGGAGCCCGCCCTCGGCGGCACGGTGGGCGCGCAGTTCCTTGCCGCGGTGCACCTGCTCGGTGACGTTGGCGAGGTGGAAGTAGGTGGAGAAGGCGCGTACGAGCTTGGCGGCGGTCTCCAGGTCGGTGTCGCCGAGCAGGGCGGCGGCGGCCTCGCCGTCGGTGCGGGTGAGGGCGCGGACGCGCTCGACGAGGTCGAGGAGGTCTTGGCCCTCCTGGCGTACGAGGGTCTCCCCGAGGAGGTCGCCGAGGCGGCGGATGTCCGCGCGCAGTTCCGCGTTGGCGGTGTCGGCCGGGGTGACGGGGGCCTGGCCCTGGGGGGCCTGGTCAGCACTGCTCACAGGTGCGGCTCCTTGCAGTGTTCGAGCGCTACTGGGCGGTGGGCTCCCGGCGACGTGCGGTGATGCCTTCCCCGGATTCCGTCCGGGGGCGGGATCTCCGCTCCTGATGCGCAGCTCGGGCTGCCCGTGCGGACCGCGCTGTCCGACGGGACCCAGGATAGGTGTCCGATGCGTGTGCCTGGGCAAACGTCTCATCAGGCGGCGCGTGAACACCTCGCGCGCGCTCCTCCTCCCGGCGCAGCCCCTCTTGCCTGCGTACCCGGATTTGCCATACTTACGATGCCGTAGGTTACGGGTCCGTAGGGTTTCGTAACCCGGGAGCCTGCCGATTTCTCTCACCCCCCAGGGGACCCCCATGACCACCAGTCCCGATCTGATCGAGGGTGCCGGCGCGCCCTCCGACACATCCGAGCCGTCCGCGACACTCGGCGGCGAGAACAAGCGGTCCATCGAGCAGATGGCTCTGCTGCTGTTCATCACCGTGCCCTTCGTGGCCCTGCTGGCGGCCGTCCCGCTGGCCTGGGGCTGGGGGGTGAGCTGGTTGGACCTGGGCCTGATGGTCTTCATGTACTTCCTGGCCTGCCACGGGATCACCATCGGTTTCCACCGCTACTTCACCCACGGTTCCTTCAAGGCGAATCGGCCGCTGCGGATCGTCCTCGCGGTGATGGGGTCGATGGCGGTGGAGGGACCGCTCGTGCGCTGGGTGGCGGACCACCGCAAGCACCACAAGTTCTCGGACCACGAGGGTGACCCGCATTCGCCGTGGCGGTTCGGGGAGACCCTGCCGGCCCTGATGAAGGGGCTGTGGTGGGCCCACATCGGCTGGCTGTTCGACGAGGAGCAGACCGATCAGCAGAAGTACGCCCCCGACCTGATCAAGGACCCGGCGATCCGCCGGATCTCGCGGGACTTCATCTTCTGGACGATCTTCTCGCTGGCGATCCCGCCGCTGGTGGGCGGCCTGGTGACGATGTCCTGGTGGGGCGCGTTCACGGCGTTCTTCTGGGGCTCCCTCGTGCGGGTCGCGCTGCTGCACCACGTGACCTGGTCGATCAACTCGATCTGCCACGCGGTGGGCAAGCGGCCGTTCAGGTCCCGGGACCGCAGTGGCAACGTGTGGTGGCTGGCGGTGCTCTCGTGCGGCGAGTCCTGGCACAACCTGCACCACGCCGACCCGACCTCGGCGCGCCACGGCGTGCTGCGCGGCCAGGTCGACTCCAGCGCGCGCCTGATCCGCTGGTTCGAGCAGCTGGGCTGGGCGACGGATGTCCGCTGGCCGTCGGCGGCCCGCATCGACGCCCGGCGCAGGGAAAGCGAGTCGAACGCGGCATGATGGGGGGCGTGGCGATCGACGGCGATAATTCCAGCAGCGACAAGCCCAGGCGCGGCCGCCGGGTTCGGATGACGGGCGCGGAGCGGCGCCAGCAACTGCTGGACATCGGCCGGACGCTGTTCGCCGAGAAGGGCTTCGAAGGCACCTCGGTGGAGGAGATCGCGGCGAAGGCCGGGGTGTCCAAGCCGGTGGTGTACGAGCACTTCGGCGGCAAGGAGGGGCTGTACGCGGTCGTCGTGGACCGGGAGATGCGCCAGCTGCTGGACGGGGTGACGGGCGCGCTGACGGCCGGGCACCCGCGGGAGCTGCTGGAGCAGGCGGCGTTCGCGCTGCTGGACTACATCGAGTCGTACACGGACGGCTTCCGGATCCTCGTGCGGGATTCCCCGGTCGCCCAGTCGACCGGCACCTTCGCCTCGCTGATCAGCGACATCGCCACGCAGGTCGAGGACATCCTGGGTCTGGAGTTCAAGGCGCGGGGCTTCGACCCCAAGCTGGCCCCGCTGTACGCGCAGGCGCTGGTCGGGATGGTGGCGCTGACCGGGCAGTGGTGGCTGGACGTGCGCAAGCCCAAGAAGGCGGAGGTGGCGGCACACCTGGTGAATCTGGCCTGGCACGGGCTGGACGGGCTGGAGTCGAAGCCGCAGCTGGTGGGCCGGCGCAAGAACTGACCGCGGTACGCGCGGCACCGGCACCGGACGCCGGCCACCGAGCAGCACCCGACGGCGCCCCGTCACCGGAGATC
>NZ_JBSGZP010000570.1:0-4931 GCF_053611065.1 Streptomyces sp. NPDC054840 | reverse complement strand
AGCTGGGGGAGGGTCCGGGCGGAGCCCGGTGCCCGGCCGAGCCGGGTTTCCTGGGGCTCCGCCCCCAGAGACCCCGCGCCTCGAACGCCGGCGAGGCTGGAGCCGGTCCGGCCGAGGCGGAAACGTGCCCGACGCAGTCGGGTGGGTGCGGCCGGCCGACGGGCTGGGTCGGCCGGGCGGGCCGAACCCCCGGGCAAGCCCGGTCAGACGGCTCGGCGGACCGTGTAGGCCGTGCCGGTCGGGCGGGGGGATTCGCCCATGTAGGTGTGGCCCCGCATCGCGCACCACGCCGGGATGTCCAGCCGGGCCACCTCGTCGTCGGAGACGACCGTGACGGTGCCGCCCACCGGGACCGTCACGATGGCCCGGGCCAGTTCGATCACCGGCTGGGGGCACCGCAGCCCTAGCGCGTCGAGCTCCAGGGAGTCCGCCACCGGAGCCACCGCCGGGGGCTCCGACACGCCGAGCCGTTCCCGTACGTCCGCCACCGCGCGCGGCAGCGCCTCCAGGAACGCGTTGACCTCCTCCGCGGGGGTGCCGGGCGGGAGGGACACCCGTACGTTGCCCTCCGACAGCACGCCCATCGCCCGCAGCACGTGACTGGGGGTCAGCGTGGAGCTCGTGCACGAGGAGCCCGAGGAGACCGAGAAGCCGGCCCGGTCCAGCTCGTGCAGCAGCGTCTCCCCGTCGACGTACAGACAGGAGAAGGTGACCAGGTGCGGCAGCCGCCGCTCCGGATCGCCCACCACCTCCACGTCCGGGACCAGCCGCACCACCCGCCGCCGGATACGGTCCACCAGGACCCGCAGCCGGGCCGCCTCCGCGTCCGCCTCGGCCCGTACGGCCCGCAGGGAAGCCGCCGCGGCCACGATCGCGGGCAGGTTCGTGAAACCGGGGGAGCGCCCCGACTCCCTCTCGTCCGCGGGGCCTTGGGGGGAGAAGCGCACGCCCTTGCGGACCGCCAGCAGGCCGACGCCGGGCGGGCCGCCCCATTTGTGCGCACTCGCGGCCAGGACGGACCAGGCGCCCTCCACCGGACCCCAGCCCAGCGACTGGGCCGCGTCCACCAGCAGCGGCACCCCGGCCGCCCCGCAGACCTCGGCGACCTGCGCCACCGGCTGGACGGTGCCCACCTCGTGGTTGGCCGACTGGAGGCAGGCGAGGGCGGTCTCCGGGACGAGCGCGTCCGCGTAGGCGGCGGGCGTCACCGCGCCCCACCGGTCCACCGGGACCTCGGTCACCGTCCCGCCGCGCGCCCCGTGCACCTCGGCCGCATGCAATACAGAACTGTGTTCGACCGCCGATACGACCAGATGACTTCCGACGCGCCGGCGCCCCGCGAGGACCCCCGCCACCCCCGTGTGAACCGCGTGCGTCCCCGAAGGAGTGAACACGAGCTCGTCGGCCCGGCATCCCACCGCCTCCGCGGCGGCCTCCCGCGCCGCGTCCAGCAACAGCCGGGCGCGCCTGCCCTCCCGGTACAGCCGGGCCGGATCGGCCCAGCCCTCGTCCAGGGAGGCCTGCAACGCCTGGCGGGCCACGGGGTGCAGGGGAGCGGCGGACGCGCTGTCGAAGTAGGGCATCCGGTCACGCTAACGCGGGACCCGGAGCGTTCGAGGTCAGGGGGCGTCAGATGGGCTCCGGAGCCCACCATTCAGGGCCATTCGAACCGTCCCCCGGACGGCGGATCCATCCCTTCGGGGACAGTAGCGGCGCGTTGGGCACCCTCCCCGCGCGACCCCAAATAGCGTCCAGTAGGGTTTGGTCCGCATAAACATCCAAACCCCTGCCTGCGTCAGGGCCGGCGACCGACCCGAACACGGCCGCGGCCGGCCGCGCGGGCCGAGACTCTCGGGAAGGCGCTACGTGAGTCCCTACGGCTCCGACCGCTCGCCGCGGCGCCCGATGCGGCGGAAGCTGCTGCAGGCGCTGACTGCGGGCGTGGTCCTGGCGACCGCCACTGGTTGCTCGTATACATGGAAAGACTTCCCCCGCCTCGGAATGCCGACTCCGGTAACCGAGGAGGCGCCGCGCATCCTCTCCCTGTGGCAGGGATCCTGGGCGGCCGCGCTGGTCACGGGCATCCTCGTGTGGGGCCTGATCATCTGGAGCGTCATCTTCCACCGGCGCAGCCGGACGAAGATCCAGGTCCCCGCGCAGACCCGGTACAACATGCCCATCGAGGCGCTGTACACCGTGGTCCCGCTCATCATCGTCTCGGTGCTCTTCTACTTCACCGCTCGTGACGAGTCGAAGCTCCTGGCCCTCAGCCCGAAGCCGCCGCACACGATCAACGTGATCGGCTTCCAGTGGAGCTGGGGATTCAACTACGTCGAGAACGTCGACGGAGACGGGGCGACCCCGAAGGCGGGCGCGGTCCCCAAGGAGCTCGCCTCCATCCCGGACCGCTTCACCAAGGACTTCCCGGCGGGCGCCGAGGGCGTCTACCAGAAGGGCGTCCCGGGCGACCGGAACCCCCAGACGGGCAACCCGGGTCCGACCCTGGTCCTCCCCAAGGGCGAGAAGGTCCGTTTCATCCTGTCGTCGAACGACGTGATCCACTCCTTCTGGGTGGTCCCGTTCCTGTTCAAGCAGGACGTCATTCCGGGCCACACCAACGTCTTCGAGGTCACCCCGTCCGAATACGGCACCTTCATGGGCAAGTGCGCCGAGCTCTGCGGTGTCGACCACTCCCGGATGCTCTTCAACGTCAAGGTGGTCTCGCCTGAGGACTACCGGGCGTACCTGAAGGATCTGGCGGAGAAGGGTCAGACCGGCTACCTCCCGGCCGGCATCCAGCAGACCGACCCGGCCCGGAATGCGGAAGTGAACAAACTGTGAGCATCCTCAACGAATCCCAGGGTGCCGCCGCCGACTCGTATGAGAACGAGCTGCCGGTACGGCGCAAGCAGCCGGGCAACGTGGTCGTGAAGTGGATGACCACGACCGACCACAAGACCATCGGCACGATGTACCTGGTCACGTCGTTCGTGTTCTTCATCATCGGCGGCGTGCTGGCGCTCTTCATGCGCGCCGAGCTGGCCCGTCCGGGCACGCAGATCATGTCGAACGAGCAGTTCAACCAGGCGTTCACCATGCATGGCACGATCATGCTGCTGATGTTCGCCACCCCGCTCTTCGCGGGCTTCGCCAACTGGATCATGCCGCTGCAGATCGGCGCGCCCGACGTGGCGTTCCCGCGGCTGAACATGTTCGCGTACTGGCTGTACCTCTTCGGCTCGACCATCGCGGTGGCCGGCTTCGTGACGCCGAACGGCGCCGCCGACTTCGGCTGGTTCGCCTACTCCCCGCTGTCGGACGCGGTCCGGTCGCCGGGCATCGGCGCCGACCTGTGGATCATGGGTCTGGCCTTCTCCGGCTTCGGCACGATCCTCGGCTCGGTCAACTTCATCACCACGATCATCTGCATGCGCGCCCCGGGCATGACGATGTTCCGCATGCCGATCTTCACCTGGAACGTGCTGCTGACCGGTGTCCTGGTCCTGCTCGCCTTCCCGGTGCTGGCCGCCGCGCTCTTCGCGCTGGAGGCCGACCGCAAGTTCGGTTCGCACATCTTCGACGCGGCCAACGGCGGCGCACTGCTGTGGCAGCACCTCTTCTGGTTCTTCGGACACCCAGAGGTGTACATCATCGCGCTGCCGTTCTTCGGAATCGTCTCCGAAATCATCCCGGTCTTCAGCCGTAAGCCGATGTTCGGCTACATCGGCCTGATCGCCGCGACGATCGCGATCGCCGGCCTTTCCGTGACCGTGTGGGCCCACCACATGTACGTCACCGGCGGTGTGCTGCTGCCGTTCTTCTCCTTCATGACCTTCCTGATCGCGGTACCGACCGGTGTGAAGTTCTTCAACTGGATCGGCACCATGTGGAAGGGCTCGCTGTCCTTCGAGACCCCGATGCTCTGGACGATCGGCTTCCTGGTCACCTTCACCTTCGGTGGTCTGACCGGCGTCATCCTGGCCTCGCCCCCGATGGACTTCCACGTCTCCGACTCGTACTTCGTCGTCGCGCACTTCCACTACGTCGTCTTCGGCACCGTGGTGTTCGCGATGTTCGCCGGCTTCCACTTCTGGTGGCCGAAGTTCACGGGCAAGATGCTGGACGAGCGCCTCGGCAAGATGACGTTCTGGACGCTGTTCATCGGCTTCCACGGCACCTTCCTGGTGCAGCACTGGCTGGGTGCCGAGGGCATGCCGCGTCGTTACGCGGACTACCTCGCCGCCGACGGTTTCACCGCGCTGAACACGATCTCGACGATCAGCTCGTTCGTGCTCGGCCTGTCGATGCTGCCGTTCATGTACAACGTCTGGAAGACCGCCAAGTACGGCAAGAGGGTCGAGGTCGACGACCCGTGGGGTTACGGCCGTTCGCTGGAGTGGGCGACGTCCTGCCCGCCGCCGCGGCACAACTTCCTCACCCTGCCGCGGATCCGTTCCGAGTCCCCGGCGTTCGACCTGCACCACCCTGAGATCTCGGCCCTCGACCACCTCGAGGACCACAGCGTCGCCGCCACAGCCGTCACCGGCGGCAAGGAGGCCGACAAGTGAAGATCCAGGGCAAGATGTTCCTCTGGCTCTCCTTCTTCATCCTGATCATGGCCGTCGTGTACGGCGTGTGGTCGAAGGAGCCCGTCGGTACCACCGCGCTCTTCCTGGCCTTCGGCCTGAGCGTCATGATCGGCTACTACCTGGCCTTCACGGCCAAGCGTGTCGACGAGATGGCCCAGGACAACCTGGAGGCCGACGTCGCCGACGAGGCGGGCGAGCTGGGGTTCTTCTCCCCGCACAGCTGGCAGCCGCTCTCGCTGGCCGTCGGAGGCGCCTTCGCCTTCATGGGCGTCGTCTTCGGCTGGTGGCTCATGTACTTCTCCGCTCCCCTGATCCTGATCGGTCTGTGGGGCTGGGTGTACG
>NZ_JBSGZP010000569.1:0-4939 GCF_053611065.1 Streptomyces sp. NPDC054840 | reverse complement strand
TGCGCATGACTGAATGGTGAAATCCGGCGGCCCCGGGGCCTTCCCGGGCGCTTTCTTAGCGGAACGTTAGATCTGCGTGGCGGACCTTGTCCGGGTACAACGGCCGCCGCATGCTCTGGACACTCCCCCATCGCCGGGGCAGTTCTGCCGTCCCTCACCAGGGACTTCCCTCTGGAGCCGCCATGTCCTCGTCCGTCGTCATGCCCGCGTCGCCGCCCGGGGACGAGCGCAGGAAGCGCCGTCTGGCCCTGGTCGGCGGCTCGCTCGGCAACCTTGTCGAGTGGTACGACTGGTTCGTCTACGCAAGCTTCGCGATCTACTTCGCCGATTCCTTCTTCCCCGGCGACAACCCCACCACCCAGCTGATGAACACGGCGGGCATCTTCGCCGTCGGCTTCCTGATGCGTCCCGTCGGCGGGTGGATCCTGGGGCGCGCCGCCGACCGGCACGGGCGCAAAAGCGCGCTCACCCTCACCGTCACGATGATGTCGGTGGCCGCCCTGCTGATCGCCGTCGCCCCGACCTACGGACAGGCCGGGTACTTCGGCGCCCTGGTGCTGCTGCTCGCACGGCTGCTCCAGGGGATGAGCATCGGCGGCGAGTACGCGGCCAGCGCCACCTACCTGACCGAGGCGTCGGCCCGCGACCGGCGCGGGCTGGGCTCGTCCTTCCAGTACGTCTCGATGACCTGCGGCCAGCTGCTCGGTCTGGGCATCCTGATCACTCTGCAGCACACCCTGACCACCGCCCAGTTGGAGAGCTGGGGCTGGCGGATCCCGTTCCTCGTCGGGGCGTTGTTCGCGGTGGTCGTCTTCTGGCTGCGGCGACGGCTGCAGGAGACCGACGCCTTCAAGGAGGAGTCGTCGGCGTCGGGAGAGGACGCCCACGACGACAGTACGCGCGGCACGCTGAAGGCCCTGTGGCAGTACCGGCGGCAGGCGGGGCTCGTCATGGCGCTCACCCTCGGTGGCACCGTGGCCTACTACACCTACACCACGTACCTTACCAAGTACCTGGTCGGCAGCGCGGGCATGGAGAAGACCACCGCCACGCTCGTCAGCTTCACCGCCCTGACCCTCTTCGCCGTACTGCAGCCCTTCGCCGGCATGCTGTCCGACCGGATCGGCCGCCGGCCCCTTCTGATCACCTTCGCGGTGGGCTGCACCGTCGGCACCTACCCGATCATGACCGCGCTCGGATCGGCCACCTCGTACTGGTCCGCGCTCGGGCTGTCCCTGCTGGCCCTGGTGATCATCACCGGGTACACGTCCATCAACGCGGCCGTCAAGGCCGAGCTGTTCCCGACCCGGGTGCGCGCGCTGGGCGTGGCGCTGCCCTACGCGATCGCCAACGCGCTCTTCGGCGGCACGGCGGAGTATGTGGCGCTGTGGTTCAAGAACAGCGGGCACGAGAAGATGTTCTTCTGGTACGTCTCCGGGTGCGCGCTGATCTCCCTCGTCACGTACGTGCTCATGCCGGACACCCGCAACGCCGCCCTGAGCCGCGCCGAGGCCGAGGCCGACGGCGGGCCCGAGCGGGAACGGCCGGCGGCGGCTCCCGCCGAGGCGGCACGCTGATCGTCCGACCCGGTGGCCGGTGCGGCGACTCCCGTAGGCTGCTGCGCCGGGCCACGGGGATCCGGACGCCGGGGCTCCGCCAATAGGGTTCCGGTACATCGGGGCTCCGGTACAGCGGGGCTCCGGGTCACAGGTCGCGAGGGACTGTCTATGCACGCGCTTCTCGTCGAGGACGACGACCGCATGGCCCAGGCCCTCGGCACGGCCCTCGCCCAGCGTGGACACACCGTCCGCCGGGTCGGGCGCGCCCTGGACGCCCTGCGCCACGTCCGCGAGGCCGAATTCGTCCTGCTCGACCTGGGCCTCCCCGACCTCGACGGGCTGGAGCTGCTGCGGCGGCTGCGTACCGTCTGCGACGCGCCGCTGATCGTGGTGACGGCGCGCTGCGAGGAGCGCGACATCGTGCAGGGGCTGCGGGCGGGGGCCGACGACTACGTGGTCAAGCCGTTCCGGATGGCCGAACTGATGGCCCGGATCGACTCCGTACGGCGCCGGACCGATCCTCACCACGGCCGTTCGGACACCCCGGACCCGGCCGCGGCCGGGTCCCGTCCCGTGCGCACCGGCGATGTCGAGGTGGACCTCGCCGGGCGCACGGTCACGGTGGCCGGAACCGAAGTGCGTCTCACCCGACGCGAGTTCGACGTACTGGCCTTCCTGGCCGCCCGCCCGGACGAGGTGCATTCGCGCGAGGTGATCCTGGACCGGATCTGGGGTGACGTCTTCCTCGCGGCCTCCCGCTCCCTGGACGTCCATGTGGCGGGCATCCGCGCCAAGACCGGCCGCTCCGGTCTGGTGCGTACGGTCCGGGGGTTCGGCTACCAGCTCGGCTTCCCGGCCCAGGCCGATGCCCCCGCCCCCGACGCGCGGGACGGCGAGCGGTGAGGCGCAGGCTGCTGGCGGTGCTGATGGTGCTCATGGGGGCGGCGGCGCTGCTGCTCTGCGTTCCCCTGGCCGATGCCTACGCGCGCGGGCGCACCGAGCACCTGCTCCTGCAACGGCGCTCGGAGGCCGTACGCTTCGCCGACCTCGCCGACCGGATGCGTACCGCCGCCGACCGGGCGGAGCTGTCGGCCGAGATCGGCCGCTACGCCCAGCTGTACGGAGCCGGGGTGGCCGTGGTCGACTCCGCGGGGGCGACGGTGGCCCGGGCCGGGACCGGTCCGGCGGCCGAGGCCGCCACGAACGCGGCCACCGACGCCGATTCCTCCCGGGGCGGCTCCTCCGACGGGGCGGACGCCCGTCACCGCGCCCTCACCGGCCGCTCGACCGACCGGCTGCCCACCCTGCGCCCCTGGGGACCGCGCACCGTGGTGCTGGCCGAACCGGTGGGCCGGGACGAGCGGGTGAGCGGGGCGGTTCTGATGGCCGTGCCCACCGAGGCCGCCCGCCGGGACGTGACGATCCGCTGGTCGCTCATCGCCGCCGGGGCGCTCGGCGCCTTCACGGCGGCCGCTCTGGTCGCGGCCGGGATCGCGCGCTGGCTGATGCGCCCCGTACTGGACCTGGACCGGGCGGTCGAGCGACTGACCGCCGGCAGCCTGCAGGCCCGTGCCGTGTCCGACACGGGTCCGCCGGAACTGCGCCATCTTCGGCAGCACTTCAACACGATGGCGGAGGCGATGGCCGACTCGATCGGCCGTCAGCGCGACTTCGTCGCCGATGCCTCCCACCAACTGCGCAATCCGCTGGCCACCCTGGTACTGCAGCTGGAGAACGTCGAGCCACACATCGCACCCGGGCCAGGCCTGGCCGAGCACATCCGCGCCCTGGACGAGGCGGAACGCCTGGAGGAGCTGCTCGACGGCCTGCTGGCGCTGGCCCGTGTGGAGTCGGGGACGGCGGAGCTGAGCCACGAGGACGTGTCGCGGTCGGTACGGGACCGGGTGGCGGCCTGGACGCCGGTCTTCCGCGCCGCGGGGGTGGAACTGGTGGCCGCCGGCCTCGCGGACGGCCTGCGGGCCCGCGCCCTGCCCGACGCGACGGGCCGGATCCTCGACGCGCTCCTCGACAACGCCGTCAAGTTCGTCCCGCGCGGCGGGCGCGTCGAGGTGCGCGCCACGCACGCGGCCGACGGGAGCGCCGCCGTCGTACGGGTCGCGGACGACGGCCCGGGCGTGCCGGAGGAACAACTGCCCCTGCTGCTACGCCGTTTCGCGCGTTCCCCGGAACACCAGAACATCCCCGGCAGCGGCCTGGGGCTGGCCATCGCCGAGGAGATCGCCCGGATCAGCGGCGGCCGGCTCGACATCGGCGGCCAGGAGCCGCACGGCCTGGTGGCGGAACTCCGGCTCCCGGCCCCTCCTCCTGGGTGAGGTCTCAGCCGTACACCGACCGGTAGTGGGCGGCCGCGCCGGGGTGCAGCGGCACCTCGCCGGTGGAGATGGCGAACCGCGGCTCCAGCCGGGCCCCCGCCGTCACCTCCCGCAACAGATCGCGCCACCGCTCGAACACCACCTGGAGCAGGTCACGTACGGCGCCCTGCGGCACGTCGGCCCGCGCCAGGAGGTAGTTGCCGACCCCGACGGTTCCCACCGGCTCCGTCAGCCCGTACACCCCGGCCGGCAGGGTGACCGCCGTGTAAACGGGGCCGTAGCGCTCCCGCAGCGCGCCGACGTGGGCTTCGAGCGGCAGGAAGCGCAGCGGCAGCTCGCGGGCCAGGTCCGCCAGGGCGGGGGTGGGCACCCCTCCGGACCAGAACAGCGCGTCGACCGAGCCCTCGCGAAGGGCGCTCACCGAGGGGGCGAGGCCCAGGTGCCGCTCGTCCGCCGCGGCCGCCGACGAAGGGGCGCCGCTCAGCCCGGCCGCCCGCAGGACCCGTTCCGCCACCACTTGTACCCCTGAGCCCGCCGCGCCTGCCGCGACCGGGCGCCCGGCGAGATCCCGAACCGAGCGCACCGGTCCGTCCGCCGGGACGAGCAGGTGTGTGTAGTTCACGTAGACCCTGGCCAGGGCGGTCGCGACGGTCGGCCCGGGGAACGGCTCCCGGCCGAGCACCGCGTCCTCGGCGGCGTCCGCCATGGCCAAAGCCAGCTCGACGGAGCCGTCGTCCAGCTTCCGCAGGTTGTCCACGCTGGCCGCGGTGCTCACCGGGACGATCTCGATCCGGCGGCCGCTCGCCGCCACGGCCTGTGCGAGGGCCTGCCCGAACGCGTTGTACGGCCCGCCCTCGGGCCCCGTCGCGAGCCGTAGCCGCCGCAGCGGCCCGGAACCCCCCGAGCAGCCGGCCGACACCCCCGCCAGGACACCGAGGCCGACACCCATCAGCCGCCGCCGGGTCACTTCTGCGCTGGTCACGGCGGAAGCCTAAAGGGTTGTGTGGACGGCGGATGCCGACAAGGGCCGGGAAGAGCACCGATGTC
>NZ_JBSGZP010000568.1:0-4944 GCF_053611065.1 Streptomyces sp. NPDC054840 | reverse complement strand
ACAACGAACTGCGCGCCGGAGCCCGCGTGTGGTGCGAGGCGCGGCTGCCCGCCGCCGCCATCCGCTTCTCCCCGGACGCCTGACCGCAGGCCGGTAGGGGTCCGGGTCCGGGTGGTCCGTCCGGGTCCGGCGAGGGAGCCGGCCGCCCGGCCGCACTCCCTCGCCGCCGTCAGTTACCGCGGACGGTGACCTTCTCGTCGTTCTGGATCTGCTTCACCAGCTGCTGAACCTTCGCCTTGTCCCAGACGAGGTTGCCACCGCGCTGGCCGGAGATCGGCATGTTCATCGAGACGCCGTCCCCGCCGTTGACGCCCTTCATCGCGAAGAACATCTGGCCCATGTCGTACAGGCCCATGTCCTTGTCCACGACGAGGGTGTCCAGGCCCGCGCCCAGCATCGGATAGAGCGCGAACGGGTTCAGGATCGTCGACGGCGTCGCGGCCTGGCTCGCCAGCGCCGACAGGAACTTCTGCTGGTTCTTCGTCCGCTGCAGGTCGGACTCGGCGAAGGCGTACCGGGTCCGTACGAAAGCCAGGGACTGCTCGCCGTTGAGGGTCTGCTTGCCGGCCTTGAAGTCGGCACCCGACTTCTCGTCCTTGAAGCCCTCCTCGATGTTCAGCTCCACACCGCCCAGCGCGTCCACGATGTTCGCGAAACCGGCGAAGCCGATCTCCGCGTAGTGGTCGATGCGCAGGCCCGTGTTGTGCTCCACCGTCCGCACCAGCAGCTCGGGGCCGTCCTCCGCGTACGCGGCGTTGAGCTTGACCCGGCGCCCCTGCGCGGGGAACGTCTTGCCGGACTGCGAGCCCACGAAGGACGGGATCTCCACGTCCGAGTCGCGGGGCAGCGAGATCATGGTGTTCCCGCTGGAGCACTTCGCCAGGATCATCATCGAGTCGGTCCGCTTGCCCTCGGCCGAGCCGGTGTGCAGCTTCTTCTTCTCCTCGGCGGACATCCCCTCGCGGCTGTCGGAGCCCACGATCAGGTACGTCGTGCAGTCGCCCTCCTTCGGGCGCTCGATGACCTTGGAGAGGTCCACCTCGCGGCGCACCTTGGAGTCGGCCCAGAAATAGGTGGAGACCGAGGTCACGACGAGCGCGGAGAGCAGCACGATCGAGCCGACCTTGATCCGCTTGCGCCAGTCCGGGGCGGGACCGGGCGCCCGCCCGGGGCGGCCGGATCCGGACACCCCGCCGGGGCCTTCCGGTCGACCCGGCCCGCCCGGAGCGCCGCCGGCGGGCGCCCCGTAGACCTGGCCGGTGTTGTAGCCGCTGTCGTAACCGCCGTACGCGTCGTGGCCGCCCGTCTGCTGCGGGGGTACGCCGTGCGCGGGCGGCGGGCCCGCCGGGCGCTGCGGGCGCGGGGGCTGCGCGGGCCGAGGCGGCTGCTGCGGCTGCCGCTGGATGTGCCGCATCCGCTGCACACCCTCGGGCTGCGGCTGCGCGCTGCCGCGCCCGTACGCGTCGTCACGACCTTCTGGCCAGTCATTCATGCGCCCAAGAATGCCTGCCCGGGTGCGTGCTCCGACAGCCCGGTCCGTATTCCGTTCCGCTGCTGTTGCAGAGCTGATGCCTCCATGAGCCATCTCGGGGGTGACCGGCCGATCGGGCCGGGCTCGCGGGGTCCGGCCCGACGACACGGCACCCCCTAAGGTGTCCGTATGACACAGATACCGGGCGAGCTGCCCGGGAAGCCCACCGCAGCCTCCCGGACGACCCTCAGCCACATCATGACCGCCAACGACACCAACCTCCTCGGGACGGTGCACGGCGGCGTGATCATGAAGCTGGTGGACGACGCCGCGGGTGCCGTGGCCGGCCGCCACTCCGGCGGCCCGGCGGTCACCGCCTCCATGGACGAGATGGTCTTCCTCGCGCCCGTGCGCGTGGGCGACCTCGTCCACGTGAAGGCCCAGTGCAACTGGACCGGCCGCTCCTCCATGGAGATCGGCGTACGCGTCCTCGCGGAGCGGTGGAACGAGTCCACCCCCGCCACCCAGGTCGGCACCGCCTACCTCGTCTTCGCCGCGGTCGACGCCGAAGGCAAGCCCCGCGAGGTCCCGCCCGTCCTCCCCGAGACGGAGCAGGACGAGCGGCGCTACCAGGAGGCCCAGATCCGCCGCACCCACCGGCTCGCCCGCCGTCAGGCGATCATGGCGCTGCGCGAGGAGCGGTCGGCCCAGGGCTTCGACGACTGAGCCCGTCCCGGAGCCCGGCCGGGTCCCGTCCGGACTCCGTCCGGGAGCCTCAGTCCCCGCAGACCATCTCGTCGCCGGTGACCACCCCGAAGGTGCCCTGGTACGGATCCTCGGCACGCACCGGTACCACCTTGCGGTAGTCCGCTCCCACGACCACCACCACCGTCCGGCCCTGGCCCGGCACCGCCCGCAGCTTGCTGCCCGGCAGCGCGGTCGCCACCGACCGGGCGGAGCGGTCCCAGCGGGGGTCGTACGTGATCACCGTGCGCTTGACCTCACGGCTGGCGGCGTTGCCCGGGGCCCGGGTGGTGTCGAAGCCGGTGGCCCGCAGCGCGGCGTCGACCCGTCCGCCCAGCCCGTCGATCCGGGTGCCGTTCTCCACCTGGACCCGGACCTGGGGCGGGGGCACGTCCACGGGCACCGCCGCGGGCGGGCCGCCGTCGGCCTTCCTGGGCCGGGCCGGGGCCAGCGGACGGTCCTGGCGCAGCGCCTCGAACAGCTTGGCCGCCTTCGGGTCGTCCCACTTCACGGTGGACCCGATGCCCTTCACGGGGAAGGAGGGGCTGCCGATGGGCACCGAGGCGAACTCCGAGGAGGACGGGGTGAAGTCCCGCATCGCCTGTCCGAGGGCCAGCATCTGCTCCGACCCGAAGTCCTTGTCGGCCCGGACGGAGCCGAGGAGGGTGGAGCTGACCTCCTTGAACTTCACCGGGTTCAGCAGCACCCCGCCCCCGGTCGCCTGCTTGATCAGGGCGGCGACGAACCGTTGCTGGCGCTGCATCCGGCCGAGGTCGGAGGCCCCGTCGACATGGCGCGAGCGCACGTACTGCAGGGCCTGTCCGCCGCTGAGGCGGTGGCTGCCGGGCAGCAGGTCGAGGCCGGTGTTGCGGTCGCGCATGGTCTTGGCCGTGCAGATCTCCACGCCGCCCATCGCGTCGACCGTCTTCATGAAGCTGGTGAAGTCGACCTCCAGGTAGTGGTCGATCTTCACCCGGGTCATGTTCTCCACGGTCCGCACGGTCAGATTGGGCCCGCCCTCCGCGTACGCCGCGTTCAGCCGTACGGGGTGGGGCTTGTGCGCCTTGCCGGTGACGAGGTCCCGGTGGGCGGGCACCTCGGCGTAGCTGTCGCGGGGCAGGCTGATCACGCTGGCCCGCTCCTTGTCCGCCGACAGGTGCACGAGCATGATCGTGTCCGTGCAGTGGCAAGGCGCGCCGCCCAGCCGGTACTCGCGCTTCTCCTCCGGGGAGATCTTCTCCCGCCCGTCGGTGCCCACCAGCAGGAAGTTGAGGCCGTGTCCGGCCTGCGGGCGGTTCTTCATGTCCTTGAACGGGTCCACCCGCTCGATCCCGGTGTCCAGGCCGGTCATCACGGCGTGCCCGATGGCCCCGGAGCCGAGCACCACCACCGACAGGCCGGCCGCGAGCCGGACCCCCCACCGGGGCCGCCCGTCCCGGTGCCGGGCGGGACCGCCTCCGCCGCGTCGGGCGCGCTGCGGTCGGGGCGGCCCGTCAGGACGGGCGGGACGGTGCGGCTGGGGCACGGGGGACACCTCCGCGGGGGCAGCAGGGAGACCGGCCGGGGCGCGGGCCGGATCAGCTGATTCGGCAGAACAGTAGGCCCATACGATCAGCTGCTGTCCTTACCGGTCGCTCGGCGCGCACCCGGTTCCCCCGTACGCGGTAACGTGACACCGGTACCCGACCTTGAAGGACCACATGCCCGCCCAGCAGCCCGCAGTCTCGGTGATCATGCCGGTGCTCAACGAGGAGCACTACCTCCGCGATTCCGTCCGCCACATCCTGGAACAGGAGTACGCGGGCGAGATGGAGGTGGTGATCGCACTCGGTCCGTCCACGGACCGCACCGACGAGATCGCCGCCGCACTCGTCGCCGAGGATCCCCGAGTCCACACCGTCCCGAATCCCACCGGCCGGACCCCGGCGGCGCTCAACGCCGCCATCAAGGCCTCGCGTCACCCGATCGTGGTGCGCGTCGACGGCCACGGCATGCTTTCGCCGAACTACATCGCCACCGCCGTCCGCCTCCTGGAGGAGACGGGCGCCCAGAACGTCGGCGGCATCATGCACGCCGAGGGCGAGAACGCCTGGGAGGAGGCCGTCGCCGCCGCGATGACCTCGAAGATCGGTGTCGGCAACGCGCCGTTCCACACCGGCGGCCAGGCGGGCCCGGCCGAGACGGTCTACCTCGGAGTCTTCCGCCGCGAGGCGCTGGAACAGCAGGGCGGCTACAACGAGGAGTTCATCCGCGCCCAGGACTGGGAACTGAACTTCCGCATCCGCGAAGCCGGCGGTCTGATCTGGTTCTCGCCCGAGCTGATGGTCCAGTACCGTCCGCGGCGCTCCGTACGGGCCCTGGCCAAGCAGTACAAGGACTACGGTCGCTGGCGGCACGTGGTGGCCCGCTACCACTCGGGCTCCATCAACCTGCGCTACCTGGCTCCGCCGACCCTCGTCTGCGCGATCGCCGCGAGCGTGGTCGTGGGTGTGACCGTCACCCCCCTGGGCTTCGTCCTCCCGGCCGGCTATCTCGCGGCGATCACCGCGGGCTCCGTACCGGCGGGCAAGGGGCTCGGGATCAAGGCCCGGGCACAGATCCCCGTCGCCCTGGCGACCATGCACCTGTGCTGGGGCTTCGGCTTCCTGACCAGCCCGCGGGCCCTGGCGAACAAGGTCATCGCGAGCCGCCGTCCCGCCGTGCACCGGGACTCCTCGCAAGTCTGAGAC
>NZ_JBSGZP010000567.1:0-4947 GCF_053611065.1 Streptomyces sp. NPDC054840 | reverse complement strand
GGGGACTAGCGCGCCAGGACCTGACGCCGCCCGGGCGAGGCCGCCCTGGGGCTCGTGGGGGACCCTGGATCGGCCCCCGGGCGCGTTGGCGCGGGGGGCCGCCCCCTGTCGCGGCGGGCCCCCTCCGGCTCGGCCCTTCCCGTATGGCACAAGGTGAATGACCGGGCGCTGTCCACCACCGCGCCGCTGCCTTCGACGATCAGCGCGCGGACATCCGCTCGTCACACCGAGCGCGATCGCTCGCCGCGCCCCGCGTTGATCGAGCGCGATCACTGATCGGTACCCGCCAGTAGGTTCCCAACAAGCTCTGGTTACAGTGGTCCTGACTGTCCGCCAGCGATGTTCGACGCCGGCGGGGGAGCGTGCGCGCGGCGGGTGTGCCGTCGCGCGCGGGAACGAAGGAAAACATGGGTTCGATACACAAGCGCATCGGCGCGGTCCTCGGTTCGGCCGCACTCCTCGTCGGCGTGGCGTTCACGGCCGGGGCCGGTACCGCAAGCGCCGACGAGACGGGTGACCTCTCGCCCGACATCGACTTCTCCCTGTCCAGGACCGGGGTCTCGGGCCGTGCCGCGTTGGAGGCGGACGGCTCGTACACGATGAACCTCGTCAGTCCCACGGACGGCCACGACATGGGCTTCGCCCGGTGGAACGCCGACCCGCAGCCCGCGCCCGGCATTCCGGGTGACTCCCTGGTCGCCAAGGACATCAGCCCCGACGGCTGGGCGGTCGAGGCCGAGCTGAGCACCGGCCGCATCGCCTCCACGCGCGGGCACAAGGCGATCTACATCAAGGTCGCTTCCGGCAACCTGCCCGAGGGGCACGCGTACAAGCTGCGCGGGTGCATCGTGAAGGGCAACGAGCGCAAGTGCACCAGCTGGGTTCCGGTCCGCGCCTGATCCGCTGAAGGCCGGGCCGCTCAGCGGCCCGGCCGCCGCCGGTGTCCGGGCGGCGTGTGCAGCCATTCGCGGTGGTCCTGCGGGCGCGGAACGTGTTGGTACGCGCAGCCGGACACACACGTGCCGCTCCGCCGCTCGCGGTGGGGGAGGACTGATTCAGCGGGGGAGCGGTTGGCCGGTTGACCGATCAGCCGTCACTTCTTCTTCAACTCTTCGGCGAGCATGACCAGGATCCCGCTGGGACCGCGGAGGTACGTGAGCTTGTAGACGTCCTCATAGGTCGCTACACCGCGCAGCGGACGGCATCCGTGCCGTGCGGCCGCCTCGAGGGCTTCGTCGATGTCGTCGACCGAGAAGGCGACACGATGCATGCCGATCTCGTGGGGAAGAGTGGGCTCCGACTCGACCGCCTCGGGGTGAATGTACTCGAAGAGCTCAAGGCGACCGTGGCCGTCCGGCGTCTGGAGCATCGCGATCTTGGCGTGATTGCCATCGAGGCCGACGGCGGTGTCGGTCCACTCACCACTGACCGTGTCACGGCCGACAACCGTGAGGCCGAGATCGGTGAAGAAGGCGATGGTGGCTTCGAGATCCCGAACGGCGATGCCGACGTTCTCAAGTTTGATGGCCATGCCGTGCATGCTACCGATCCGGGCAGATCGGGTGCTTCGGGTCAGGTTCCGCGCGGCGAGTCCCGCCACGAAGGGGGGCGATGGGGGAGAAGCGGCGAACGCCTCGGCGTACGGCGCCTCCGGTGTCGGCAGGCCACAGATCCCGGGCCATGCCGGCGGCCACCCCGTCGGAGAGCGGCACGCCCGCCCGGGCGGCTGGGGGCGGCACGAGGCGACGCGGCTCGGGCGTCAGAGGCCCGCCGCCGCCTTCTCCCGCTGGCGGGCCCATGCCCGGGCCGTGATTTCGGCGTCGGTGAGCACATCGGCTGCCGTGCAGGCCAGGGCTTCTGCGGCCGCCAGCATCACCTCGCGCCCCCGTTCCGAGGCCGCGGCCCGCGCGAACTCGGGGGTGTGGTCCGAGGCCTCCCCGCCCAGGATCGCGAGGAACGGATGGATGGCGGGAACCCGGCTGCTGACGTCGCCGATGTCGGATGAACCCAGGAACACCCCGCCCACGGGCTGGGTGAGCCGGATGCCCGAGCGTGCGAGGTGCAGGCTGAACCGGTCCGAGAGGACGTCGTTGTCCCGGAAGTGGGCGTACCCCCTGCCCAGGCGCTGGATTTCCACGGTGGTGCCGGTCGTGGCCGCGACGCCCTCGGCCCAGACGCCGACGTCGGTGACCAACGCGTCGAGGGCGGCGCTCGTAGCCGCGCGCAGGCCGAACAGTCCTTCGGCGAAGGCCGGCACGATGTTGGTCGCGCTGCCTCCGTCGGTCACGATCCCCTGCACATGAGAGCCCGACGGCAACCGCCTGCTCAATACGGCGACAGCGTTGAACAGCTGGATGAGGGCGGCCAGGGCATCGATCCCGCGGTTGGGATCCCCCGTCGGATGTGCCGCCCGGCCGTGAAAGCCCACGCGCACCTGGGTCTGCGCGGTGAGCGGCGCCCATGACCAATTGTGCACCCCGGGATGGAACATCAACGCGGCGTCCACACCGTCGAACACCCCCGCTTCAGCCAGGGTGACCTTGCCCCCGCCCCGTTCCTCGGCGGGTGTTCCCACAGCGAGCACCGTGCCCTCGAACTCCTCCTCCAGAACGCTGCGCAACGCCAGTGCCGCCCCCAGCCCCGCCGCGGCGATCAGGTTGTGTCCGCATGCGTGTCCCAGGTCCGGCAGCGCGTCGTACTCCAGCAGCAGTGCCACGCATCGCCCCCGCCCGCTTCCCGCGCGTGCCACGAAAGCCGTGCCGAGTCCGGCGGTCCCCGGCTCGACGGCGAATCCCGCCCGCCGCAGTTCGTCGGTGAGCAGCCGGGCCGCGCGGTGCTCCTCGTAGGCGAGCTCGGGATCGGCGTGCAGAGCGCGGCTGACCGCCCACAGGTCGTCCGCCCGGCGGAGGCATTCACCGCGCAGTCGCGCGTACAGGTCATCGGCGGGATCGCCCACGTCGCCTACCTCGCCCACCTTGCCTACCTCGCTCACGTCACCCGCCTCGCCCATCGGGGCTCCTCGCGGCCTCAGACCCGCTTCTGTCCCGAGAGCGGCCGATTACGCGCGCTGTCGCCGAGCCGCCTCCCTTCGTCCTGCGGGTGACGGCTCACCGGGAGCATGCTGGAAGCAGGAGTACCGGACGACAGGGCCGCCCGGGCCCGGAGGGTGCCGTACGCGCCGCGTGGTGGCGGGACAAGGAAGGCGGTGACGCCAAGTGGGCGTGCGGAAGAACAGTCGGCCCCTGCGGGGCCGCACGGTCGTGGTGACGGGGGCGGCGCGGGGGCTGGGAGCGGCCCTGGCACAAGCCTTCGACGATCGGGGTGCGCGGCTGGCCCTGCTGGGCCTGGAGGGAGAACGCCTGCAGGAACTGGCCGGCTCATTGCACCACGCATCCGCCTGCTGGGAAGTCGACGTGACCGACGACGCGGCCATGGCCGACGCGGCCGGGCAGGTCCGCGCGCGCCTCGGACCGGCATCCGTAGTGGTGGGCAATGCGGGCGTCGCCGAAGGAGGGCCGTTCGCCGACTCGGATCCGCAGGTCTGGCGCCGTGTCATCGAGGTCAACCTGATCGGCAGCGCGGCGACAGCGCGCAGCTTCCTGCCCGACCTCCTCGACACGCACGGCCACTACCTGCAGGTCGCCTCCCTGGCGGCCCTGGGGACGTCCCCCTTCATGAGCGCCTACTGCGCCTCCAAAGCCGGCGTCGAGTCCTTCGCCCACGCCCTGCGCGCGGAACTCGCCCACCGAGGTGTGACCGTCGGCATCGCCTACATCAACTGGACCGACACCGACATGATTCGGGACGCCGACCGTCACGCCGTCCTGCGTGAACTGCGCGCCCACATGCCGCCGGCCGCACGCAGGGTGTACCCGGCGGCCCAGGTCGCCGCCCGGCTGGCCGCCGCGGCGGAACGACGCGCGACCTCCGTCTACATGCCCGCCTGGCTTCGGGCCGTCCAACCGGTACGGGCTTGCCTCCCGGCGGTGGTCACTCACATGGCCCGCGCCGAACTCCCGCGCCTGGAGCGTACCCAGCCCTTCGAGGCCACCGGTCTGCTGGGCGCCGGAGGCCACGCCGACGAACTGCGCGACACTCGGGGGCTTGCGGGGCAGGGAGGCGCGGAGGGATCCGGCGGGTAGGCGGAGGACGTGGTCCACACGCTGTGCGTGTCGACCGGGACGCGTGACCTCGACACCGCGCGGGCCGCGGCAAGGGAACGGCTCGGACCTGGAGCGGTACGACGGGATCGTCCGGCGGTGCCGTACCGGCCCCGGTCGGGCCGGTACGGCACCGCCCCGGCCGGCTGACGGGCGGTGGGCCGCTCAGGTGGCAGCGGCCAGAACGGCGTCGATCAGCTGCCGCTGATCCTCCGTGAGATACGGATCGTGTAACTCCACCAGCTTGTCGTCGACGCGGACGACGTAGCTGAAACCGTCCGGAACGGGGTCCTGCCCCACGGGGGCCTCACCACTGAGCGCGAGCTCGGCCAGCCGTTCCAGCTCCGGGCCGTCGGCGCGGCATTCCGTTTCGAGGCAAGCGGTCCGCTCCCCGCCCGCGAACCCGCCGGTGCGTGTGACGGTGATCAGCATGGTGAGACCTCCTTGAAGAGAACACCGCCCGGGCCGGTCGTCCGGTCGCGCCGGAGGCCGGGTCCCGAAGCGGTGCACGGCTGTTGACGTTCGCCTGCCCGCAAAAGCCGCGCACGCGCCTCTGCGCGCACATCGAGCGCAAGATGTCCGAAAGAGGGCCCTGCCGCACCCATGACGTCCTACGACGGCCGGCCGCCGCGGGACGACGCAGACCGTACGGACGGAGGCCACCCGGGTGCCCGCGAGCCGCCGACCGCCATACCAGCGGGGCCGGGGAGACCCGGCCCCACGCCCGCGTCGCGGGTCTCCAGCCCCCGAGGTTGCGCCCGGCAGGCGAAACCGAAGGACAACAGTC
>NZ_JBSGZP010000566.1:0-4959 GCF_053611065.1 Streptomyces sp. NPDC054840 | reverse complement strand
CAGCCGCAGCCGCGCGTCGCGCAGATCCGCCTGGATCACGGCCGCCCGCCGGGCGACCGCCGCCTGCCGTCCCAGGGGCTTGAGCTGGCGCCGCAGCTCGTCGCCGAGGTCCTGGACGCGGGCCAGGTTGGCCTGCATGGCGTCCAGCTTCCGCAGCGCCTTCTCCTTGCGCTTGCGGTGCTTGAGTACGCCGGCCGCCTCCTCGATGAAGGCGCGGCGGCCCATGGGGTCGGCGTGCAGTACGGAGTCCAGCCGGCCCTGTCCGACGATGACGTGCATCTCGCGGCCGATGCCCGAGTCGGAGAGCAGCTCCTGGATGTCGAGCAGGCGGCAGGTGTCACCGTTGATCTGGTACTCGCTGCTGCCGCCGCGGAACATGATCCGTGTGATGGTGACTTCGGCGTAGTCGATGGGGAGCGCGCCGTCGGAATTGTCGATCGTCAGGGACACCTCGGCGCGCCCGAGCGGCGGACGCCCGGTGGTCCCGGCGAAGATGACGTCCTCCATCTTCCCGCCGCGCAGGGATTTGGCCCCCTGCTCCCCCATGACCCAGGACAGCGCGTCCACCACATTGGACTTCCCGGAGCCGTTCGGGCCCACGACACAGGTGATTCCGGGCTCGAAGCGCAGGGTGGTGGCGGACGCGAAGGATTTGAAGCCACGCAGGGTCAGGGACTTGAGGTGCACGCCGCCGGACTCTACCTTTCGCGTCCGGTTTCACCCATGAAGGTGCTGGGCACAACTGACGCCAATGGGATCAGGCCCCCCACCTGGCCCTGTGGTCCGCGGCACGGCCGTGGGGAAAGGGAACGCGGGGAGCGGGCGCCGTAGGAGGCGGAGGACGAGGAAAGAAAGAAGGGACGCCGAAGCGTCCCTTGCAGATCATGCGGGGCTGGAGTCGAGCGTCGAGTGAAGCACGGGTCAGGTGAGCGCAGGCTCCGCCTGGGGTACGTCGATGTCGATGCTGCCGAGCAGCGAGTCTCCGTCGTGCTGAGCGGCGGCCGCGTTCAGCGCGTCATTTTCGGACTGAATCCGTACGAGCTCGGACTCGAGGTCCTGGACGCGCTGCTGAAGCCGTCGCATCTCGGCGAGGAGTCGCGGGTCGGAACCGCCGACGTAACCGAGAAGCGCCTTTGCCATGATGGATGGTCCTCCACACTGAGTGACCGACCGAAGCGGTGTGGGTCGTGAGGGAATCGCACCCGCGGATGTCCGGCAGCGACTGACAGTCACTGCGCTTACTACTGCCAACACTGCCAAACAGCTCAGGTGCGCGGGGCTTCCAGCGTCTCACCAAAAAGTTTGACGGTCAACACGATCACGCCCCGTATCCGCGGGCGCCCCGGCCCCTGCAAGGGGTGTGGAGATCATCCTCATCTCCGAGCCTTCCACGGATCACCCCCGTCGGCAACGTGTCGGGGACGAATCCGCAGTTCCGGCCGGGTGCGGACGGTCAGGGGTGTGATGAGTGCATGATCAGCCGATCGGTCATCGCATCCCGAATCCGTCGTAGCCACCGCGCGGTGTGCCCCAGATCTCTGTCACTCCGTCCACCCGCCCGGGCGTGTCGGAGGAGCGCAACCAGTCGAGCAGCCGGTGGCAATTCTCACGTTGACCTTCGGCGACCACCTGCACTCGCCCGTCGTCGAGGTTGAGCGCGAAGCCGACGACCCCCCCGATCTCCAGGGCGTTCTCCCTGGTGAACCAGCGGAAGCCCACTCCCTGCACCCGACCGCGCACCCAGGCGGTCAGACGGACATCTTCATTCATGCGTGAACGCTAACCGGGCGAGCACTTTGGGGACACATCACCCCCCTTGCCCCATGGCGTACAGTCGCGCACCAATGAACTCACCCATTTGGGTGGGTAAGGGATGATCTTGAACCGGCAAGGAAGGCACGCTCCGATGGGCCGTCACCGACTCCCCGCCGCGCCGCACAGCGGCGGCAAGCGCGGCACCGCTCTGCGCACCGGCCTGCTGGGCGTCTCGGTGGCCGTCGCCCTCGGCACCGCGGCGGTCACCGCCGGCATGGTCCCGGTCGGCGGCTCCTTCCCCTATGTGGGGGTCAGCGGTTCGGATTCCCCCGCCCCGGAGGCGGGAGCCAAGGCCTCGACCGGCCCCGACACGACGCTGCGGCAGCGGAACGGCCTCGTGAACCTGTCCGGCCGCGCCCCCGCGGGCACCGGCTCCGGCAGCGCGTCCCCGAAGCCGTCGGCCTCGGCCGCCCCCTCGGCGTCCGCCTCCCCGAGCCCCTCACCGAGCGCCTCGGCCTCGCCGTCCGCCGCGCCGAGCGCCGCACCCTCCTCCCCGGCCCCGCCGGCCCCGTCCGCCAAGGTCCCGTCCCCCAAGGCCCCGTCACCCAAGGTCCCGTCACCCAAAGCCCCGTCACCCAAGACCCCGTCCACCAAGGCCCCGTCCCCCAAGGCTCCCCGCACGAGCCCCGCCGCACCGGCCGCGCCGAGCGCCCCGGCGCCCGCCACGAGCCAGGCCCCCACTGCGGCCCCCTCGAAGTCGGCCACCCCTGAGCCCCGCCCGCCCCTGGACGGCCACTCCGCGGACGAGGCCGCCGTCGTCGCGCTCGTGAACCAGGAGCGCGCGCTGGCCGGGTGCGGCCCGGTCCGCGCCAACCCGCCGCTCGCGACCCTGGCCGGAGCCTTCAGCCTGGACATGGCCACCCGCGGCTTCTTCAGCCACGAGGACCCGGAGGGGAACACCCCCTGGGACCGCGCCACCAAGGCCGGGATCTCAGGCCTCGGCGGCGAGAACATAGCTCGCGGCCAGGGTGACGCCGAGGCCGTGATGAAAGCCTGGATGAACAGCCCGGGCCACAAGGCGAACATCCTGAACTGCGAGTTCCGCACCCTGGGTGTCGGCGTCCACCTCGCGGCCGGCGGCCCCTGGTGGACCCAGGACTTCGGTTTCTGAGGACACCCCCTGGGGCTCAGAGCGCGGCGGCTGCCAGGGCCGCGCGGCCCGCGACGACGATGCGGGTCTGCTCGGCGACGCGGCGGCCCAGGTGCTCGGCGGTCGCGATGTCGGCCTTGTGGACCGCGTCCGCGCCCTCGTCGGAGTTGGACTGGGCGGCGGCGCCGGCGAAGAAACCGAGACGGTTCAGGTCGTTCTCGGAGGCGGTGCTGGAGTTCCAGCCCGGCTTCAGGCCCAGGTTGATCCAGCTCATGCCGTGCTGCGCGGCCAGGATCTGGAAGAACTGCAGGGTGTGCAGCTTGTCGCCGCTCTTGGACGCGGAGTTCGTGAATCCGGCCGCCACCTTGTCCTGCCAGGCGTCGCCGAACCAGCGCTTCGAGGAGGCCTCGGCGAAGACGTGGAAGGCGCCGGAGGCGGTGCCCATGTACGTCGGGGATCCGAAGACGATCGCGTCGGAGGCGTCGAGCAGCTCCCACTGGGCGTCGTCGATCTCGTCGACCTTGATCAGGTGAACGGTCGCCCCGGCATCCGCGGCGCCGCTGCGGACCGCTTCCGCGACGACGGCGGTGTGGCCGTAGCCGGAGTGGTAGGCGATCGAGACGACGGGGGTGTGCGTGATTGCGGACAAGGCTGATCTCTCCCTCGGGAAAACTCTCGTCGCGACACAGGACGTGGTGCGACGAGACAAAGAGAATCACTAACTTTTAGAAAGCGCAACCCTTCGGTTAGCGCTGCCCAGTAGTACGCTGATGCACATGGAGACCCCCGCCTGTACCGAAGCCGCCGATGCCGGACAACCGTTCGATGTCTTCGCGCGCGCCTGCCCGTCCCGGGAAACCCTCGAGCACGTCACGGGCCGCTGGGGCAGCCTCACCGTGGGCGCCCTGCGCGAAGGCCCGTGCCGCTTCAACGAACTGCGCCGCCGCGTGGAGGGCGTCAGCGAGAAGATGCTCTCCCAGACCCTCCACGCGCTGGAGCGCGACGGCATAGTCAACCGCGAGGCGCAGCCCACCAACCCGCCGCGCGTCGACTACGAACTGACCCCGCTCGGCTCCGAGGTCGCCGACCGGCTGCTCGCGCTCATCCACTGTCTGGAGGGCAACATGCCCGCGGTGCTGGGTGCCCGTGAGTCCTACGACGCCACGCGCGGCGGCCGCTGACAACGCGGGCAGAAGTAGCTCGACCGGTTCATCCACGGTCGGCGCCGTATCGGTGTACCGCAGCGCCGGCAGGGTTCGTCCTCGCGCCCGTAGGCGTCGAGCGAACGATCGAAGTAGCCCGACTCCCCGTTCACGTTGACGTAGAGGCTGTCGAAACTGGTGCCGCCGACCGCGAGGGCGGCGTTCATGACATCCCGGGTATGGCCGAGAAGTTCCGTGCTCCGGGGGCGCGTGAGGTGGGCGGTGGGGCGCTCGTAGTGCAGCCTGGCGCGCCACAGCGCCTCGTCCGCGTAGATGTTGCCCACCCCGCTGATCAGGGACTGGTCCAGCAGCGCCCGCTTGACGGTGGTCCGCTTGGCGCGGAGCGCGAGGTGGTAGGCACCTTCGTCGAAGAGCGGATCCAGGGGGTCGCGCGCGATGTGCGCGATCACGTCGGGCAGCCCGTCGGTGCTGTCGGCGGCGACCTCGTGCAGCGAGAGGCCGCCGAAGGTCCGCTGGTCCACGAAGCGCAGTTCCGTACCGGCGTCGTCGTCGAAGCGCACCCGGATCCGCAGGTGCTTCTCGTCGGGGGAGCCCTGCGGCTGCACCAGCAGCTGCCCGCTCATCCCGAGGTGCCCGAGCACGGACAGGCCGCGGCCCTCCAGCGGCAGCCACAGGTACTTCCCGCGCCGCTGCGGCACTCCGATGGTCTCCCCGCGCAGCCGCGCCGCGAAGTCGGCCCCGCCGCCCGGATGCCGCCGAACGGCCCGCGGATGCAGGACCTCGACGGCCTCGACGGTCCGCCCGGCCACCCAGCGCTCCAGCCCCCGCCGTACGACTTCTACTTCGGGCAACTCGGGCACGGGGTACCTCCGGCGGGAGTGGATCTGATGC